>DAOWDY010000010.1 GCA_030638785.1 Candidatus Thorarchaeota archaeon | reverse complement strand
TGATTAGAGGTGAAATGCTTAACTTCGTGGATGTATTTGATAATGCAGGTTTCCTACAATGATTGAGATAGATGGATCCTATGGCGAAGGAGGAGGACAGATATTACGTACTTCAGTGTCCCTCTCTGCTTTGACTCTAAATCCTGTCAGAATCATAAAGATTCGAGCAGGTAGACCAAAACCTGGTCTGAAGAGGCAACATATAGCAGGGATTGAATTAACATCTCGACTAGTGGGTGCAGAAGTAGAAGGCCTTGAGATTGGGAGTACAGAGATCGTATTCAAGCCCTCAACATTGATGTCTGGGGACTTCTCCTATGATATTGGAACTGCTGGATCTATCTCCTTGGTCCTTCAAGCCGTACTACCTCCTGCCATCTTATCGATAGAGCCTGTGAGATTTTTCATAAAGGGGGGCACAGATGTGAAGTGGAGTCCTCCAATTGATTATCTCCGCGAGGTGTTTGTACCACTAGTGAAAAGAATGGGAGCAAATGTAGAAATCAAGCTGAAAAGACGTGGTCACTATCCTAGAGGCGGCGGTCAAGTGGAGGTCGAAATTTCTCCTGCTAGGGAGATATCACCAGTAACTCTTCTGGATTTTGGTGATGTAAGCACAGTTTCGGGAATCTCTCACTGTGTAAAACTTCCAGGACATGTTGCAGACCGTCAAGCTAACGCTGTTGAGAGCGAGCTTGCGAATCACAACTTGAGATTTGATAGAATTGAACGTGAGTGGTATCAAAAGAATAATGATCCACATTTTGGTGCTGGAAGTGGTATTGTCCTTTGGGCAGAGTCAACAACTGGTTTCAGATTGGGAGCAGATAGATTGGGCGAGAGAGGAAAACGTGCAGAAGAAGTAGGTAAGGAGGCTGTTATGCAGCTTTTAGAAGAATTAGCCACAAGGAAGGCAATTGATTCCCATCTCGGTGATATGCTGATTCCATACCTTGCTCTTGCCAAGGGGATTAGTCAAATCGGGGTAACAGAAGTGACTGCCCATCTGGTTACTAACATCTGGGTGACAGAAAAGATTCTTGGAGTGAAAATAACTCTGGAAGGGAGCATAGGAGAGCCCGGAGTTGTTTCAGTCGATGGAGTTGGGTTTTCTTCCCGTCAGTGATGCAACATGGCTTTCTATTGATTCCTGAAGGGACTCTATATCTACTTCATCAACTGCGTCCTGTAGTAATTCAGAAACACCGGTCCCTTCGGTAGCTACAATCTCGTAGGCGTCAGGAACTAATTTTTTCGCCTCTTCAATTTTTTCTGGAGGGGCAATATCGAGCTTGTTGAAGGCAATTAGGATGGGAATTATAGGGAACATGCGTTGAACTTCATGCAGTAAGTTTGTTTGGTCGTTAATGCTCCATCCACAGGCCTCTGATGGATCTAAAATGAAGATAATCACATGTGCAAGATACTTGAGAGCTGTGATTGCCTGTTTCTCTATCTCGTTCCTCTTGCTCATTGGGCGATCAAGGATACCTGGTGTATCAACAATCTGCACTCTGTGCTCGCGTACTTGCAGGTGTCCAATAATTACCTTCTTTGTTGTAAAGGGGTAATATGCAATCTCAGGCTCAGCTGTTGAAACCTCTCGTACCAGTGTTGATTTTCCTACGTTGGGGAACCCTGCGCATACTATTGTGGGAGAATCAGGAATAATTCCTGGTAGGCGAGAGAGTTTCTTCTTTGCTTCAATCAAGAAATCGAGGTTTTTTTTAGTTGCTCGTACTATTGATGCTATTCGACCCTTGGCAGCGCTACGTGTCTTCTTCATCTGTTTGTGGTCTTGACTGAGCTTCAATGCTTCAAGATGGTCACTCATGATTTGGCTGATTGGGGGTATGCATTTGTGAACTGCCCCAAGAGATAGTTTTAGCTTATCTGTTCCAACAAGGATTTCGGTTAGCTCTAGATAGAATGGATGGAGACGGTCTATGGTAGGAAAGCCTTCAACAACCTCCAAAAGTTTTGACTTGACAAGCTTGACGTACTCTTGTAGTCTTGCAACTTCTCGAATTTTTACTCGTGGAATCTTCTTGATTTCCTTCGAACTCTTCATGCTCAATTTTTTGGACTTGGTATGGGCATACTCAATAATCTCATCCGCAGTCATGATTGTAGGAATTCGCCTGAAGGGATTAAGATCGGTCACCATATGCTGCAGCCTCACTCAATTTACGCCAGTCCATAGAACATCTTTTAAAAGGATTGACAGGGCCATAACCAATACGAAGCCCCACAGGAGCTTACCTAAAATGAGTCTTCCAACAGGTGCGACAGTAGTAGGAATCAAGTGCGCAGATGGAACAGTTGTTGCAACCGACTCCCTAATCAGTTGGGGAACAATGGTTCTTAGCGAAACTGGAGTCAAGGCTTTCAAGTTGACTGACACCATTGTACTTGCATCAGCAGGATTGACATCTGACTATCAAATGCTCGTAAACAGACTGCAGGCACAGATCAAGCTCTACGAACTCGATCACAAGAAGGCTATTTCTGTAAAGGTTCTCGCAAAGATGGTCGCCAACACACTGTACTCACGTCGTGCTTCTCCATTATATGTACAGACAGTTGTAGTTGGTATTGACAAAGACGGTCCCGCCCTCTACTCAATGGACATGGGAGGCTCACTGATGCCTGACGAATACACAGCAACAGGAACCGGTCTCAGAAGCGCCTATGGTATCCTTGAGAAAGATTTCAAACCTGATATCACAGTCAAAGAGGCTGAGGAGATAGCTATTCAAGCTGTTCGAGCAGGTATTTCACGAGATGTCCAGTCTGGTGGAGCAATACGTGTGATGAGCGTCACAAAAGATGGTGTTTCCGAGCGTACTGTTGATAATTAGTGCGTGTGTACTCTTTGGAAATTCAATCTCTTGTATTTCGTGCACATACATCTTCAAGATATAGCGTAGCAGCCCTACTAGGGTCAATTGAAACTGATCCGCGGTTAAATTCTCTTCGAGTTCATGCTCCGATAGAATTACCTGATAGCATACTTGCTACCGAGCTGAAGACGGGAAATGCTGTTCTAGCTCATTCCGTCATGAGCACTCAGATAGATAGAATTTACCACGAGGTTAGAGGTGTCAGGGAGAAGTTTGGTGATCGTGTAATCCTGGTTGCAGGAGGTGCACATGCAAGTGCGAGACCTTCTAATCTACTAGACATGGGTTTCGATTATGTTGTTATAGGAGAGGGCGAAGCTGTCTTCAGAGACCTTCTCTTGCACCTGCTCAACGATATGGACCCAACAGAAGTCCAAGGAGTTGTTTCGGCTGAAACAGATGAATTCCCAGTTCCTAAATCACTACCAAGAGTAGTACTGGATGATTATCCACCTTTTGCCCTTGAGATGAACATCGTTGGACCAGTTGAGGTGACACGCGGTTGCCCCTTTCGATGCAAGTTCTGTGCCACTCCGTTTCTCTCAGGAGGTATGGTGAGGCATAGGGGAGTGGAATCCACTACACATTGGCTGAAGCGTGCAGTGAATGAGAGAGGTTTTGAGCGCACATGGTTTCTCTCTCCAAATGCATTATGTTATGGAGGAAGAGGAAGAAAGGCGGTCCCTGAGAAACTTGAGAAGCTCTTGAGAGAAACAACTTCAATCGATGGACTTGACCTCTTCTTCGGATCATTTCCCTCAGAGGTGCGACCTGAGTTCGTGACGAGTGATCTTCTTGAGATGTTTAGCCACTATGTAACGAATAGAACCCTTCAGATTGGACTCCAGTCTGGCAGTGACAAAGTTCTTGATAACGCAAACAGACACCATACAGTTCAGGAGGGATTGGATGCAATCGCAATTGCTCTTGATATAGGATTCATACCTCATGTAGACATGATATTTGGTCTGCCTGGAGAAACAGATCAAGACATTGAAGCCAGTTTGCAGATATGTGAAGATCTTGCTGAAATGAACGCCAAGATACATGGTCATGTGTTTATGCCTTTGCCAGGAAGTGAATGGGAAAATATGCCAGCAGGGCGTCTTAATGAGAGGACTCGACAGTTACTTGGAGAGTTTTCTCGCAAGAAGATTGTCACAGGGTCTTGGAGTCATCAAGAGAGTCTAGGACAAGATCTCGAGTTTCAGAAGTAAGACTTGTCCCATGACCAAATCCTGATAAGCAGGGAGCTGGAGAACCTGAACGATTTCAAATTGACAAGCGATATGCCAACAAAACTTCAGAAAAAGCTGAAGAATCAGGGGTATCACATACTTGGCGCTAGGGGTGGATACAAAGCATGCCAATGGCAGAAGAAGAGCTTGCTCAATGGAGATACATGTTACAAACAGAAGTTCTATGGTATCGAGTCCCATAGATGTCTACAGATGACACCTCTAGTTGACAAGTGTACACAGAGTTGCCATTTTTGTTGGCGAGTGACTCCAGATGATGTTGATATAAGATGGAATCAGACATCCATCAATGAGGAGAGTGTCTTAGCACCTACTGAACTCTTAGACCAGACAATGATGGCGAACTTGAGGACTCTAGGGGGATACAATCCGGATGCCGGTGCTGATGTTTCTCAGAAGATGTACATGGAAGCAAGACAGCCACAGCACGTAGCAATATCGTTGGCTGGAGAGCCCACGCTCTATCCGTATCTCAATGAGTTTATTGAGGAGATTCACAAGAGAGGTATGACTTCTTTTCTAGTAACTAATGGAACTCTTCCAGATGTGATAGCAGAAATGTCATTACCAACACAGTTGTACATCACACTTGCAGCTCCCGATAAAGAAACCCACTCGCGTCTGCTCAGACCTGGAATTAGCAATGCATGGGACCGTCTTATGCAGTCGCAAGAACTACTGAGTTCACTTGACTGCCGCACGGTAAATCGTCTCACTATGGTGGCAGGGCATAACATGTATGATGTGAGGTCTTATGCAAAGCAGATTCTTCTTGGAGAACCAGATTATATTGAGGTTAAAGGATACATGCATCTTGGATCTTCCATAGGGCGATTACAAAAGGAAAACTCACCCCCACATCAAGAGATTCGTGCATTCTCGGAAAAACTAGCGGCGTTAACTGGTTATTTTGTTATTGATGAACAAGTCAAAAGTAGAGTTGTTTTACTCGCACGTAGAAAACACATAAAGAGGCTGAAATAAAGAACTGAGATGAAGAAAGATGGATCTTGTAGATATTCTCAACTCTATTCGTAAAGAAATCGATGAAGATGATCAGGTTAGAGAGAAGGTTCTTCCTCTTGCAAGGTCTGCCGTCAGAAAATGTTCGGAGTCCATCAAACAGACTCACCGTGGAAAGTATGATGCTGCCAAAGTGGATCTTAAAGAAGCGCATGCATTAGTAGATCAAGCCAAAACAGAGATAGAGAAGAGTGCTCATTTGAGCAAATCAAGAATATTAGATACTGCCTACCAAGAACTTGCAGAAGCAGCTAACTTGCTCTCTATTCTTGAGCAGGGAGTACTTACTCCACCCGAAATCTATGCAATACCCTCGAGGCCTTTCCTGACAGGGCTTGCAGATACGATTGGAGAAATCAGAAGGGCAATACTTGAGAAATTAAGAGAGAATGATACTACCACTGCGGAGAAACTCCTTACTCTAATGGAATATATTTTTGAAGAACTCACTAGTTTTGATTATCCCAATGCATTAGTGCCCGATCTGCGTAGGAAATGTGATGTTGCACGCGGAATCATTGAACGAACACGTGGAGATGTCACAACGGCTGTACGCCAAGACCGTCTGGTGAAAGAGATTGGTCAGTATGAAGAGAGGTTAAAGAAGGAGTAGTATTATGATTAATCCTGAAACTTGGTTTACCTTATACGCACTGGCCAAACGTGGAGCACTTCATGACACTGTGTTGCTGAAGACAAGCGATCTTGGAAAGGATCTTGCTGTTAGCCAACAGACTGCATCACGAAGAATCTCGCAGAGTGTTGATCAAGGATATCTTGTGAGAGCGCATACTGTAAATGGAATGCAGCTCAAACTCACTGAAAGAGGTCGTGAGGAGCTTATCAGAGTCTTTAGTAGTCTAGAAATTGCATTTGCACCACCAAAAGATGAAATCACCATCCAGGGAATAGTTGTTGGAGGTCTTGGTGAAGGGGCATACTATGTTGAGTTGTACCGTTCTCGTTTCAAAAAAGCACTGGGATTCGACCCTTTCGCAGGAACATTGAATGTCAGAATTAATACTGATGATTCACGAAAAGCCACCAATAGGATGAAACATACTCCGCCCTTTATTGTGACTGGGTTTACGAAAGAAGGTCGGACCTTTGGTGATGTAATCTGTTACAGAGTGAAGGTGAACGGGAAGATAGAAGCTACTGTAGTGATTGCACAGCGGACTCACCACAGTGAAGATATTCTTGAGATAATTGCTCCAGTCAATATTAGAAAGGTATTGAAGCTCAAGACAGATGACCAAGTAACGCTGACCGTCATTCCCCTACATTTAGCAACCTGACTAGTAACCATACTTGCCAGTGAGCGGTACAAATGCTACACCACCCCACCGTTTCTGTAGCACTTGCCCATCTTGGGATTTCTCTACCATCATAAGCTCTTGATAGAATCCTGCAGAGCCTACTGGAATGAGCATAATTCCTCCTGGGGCTAGTTGTTCAACAAGAGGTTTCGGAACAGAAGGTGCAGCTGCTGCAACAAGGATTCTGTCAAATGGTGCATGTTCAGGGAGTCCCTTTCCTCCATCACTATGTATCAGGGTGACTCTATCTGAATATCCTGCACGTTCTAGGTTACCTCTTGCAAAATCAATAAGTTTCTCGACTATTTCTATGGTGTATACATGACCTGGTGTGGTTGTACCACTTCGTGCTACAAGTTCTGCACAAAGGGCTGCATGATAGCCAGATCCAGCTCCTACTTCAAGAATACTCATTCCTTCTGAGAGTTTCAGACCTTCACACATTATCACACACATATGAGGAGCAGATATTGTCTGGCCGTGTGCGATTGAGAGAGGACTATCCCGATATGCCCGCTTACGATCCTCTGGAAGAACAAACTCCTCTCTTGGTACCGTGCGCAGGGCTTGTTCAACCTGTTTAGAAGAGAGGTATCCTCTAGCTCTCAGTCGTTCTACAAGATTCTCTCTATCCTTTTCAAGACGATCGCCGAGCATCTCAACCGAGTGAAGATAGACATGCAATGATAAAAGCGTTGAGAGCCTTGAGATGGACATGCGTCGAGTGTCTTTTCGAGCGTATGGTCATGACAATGTGATAGGGAATCATCGTACAACTGTTGAATTAACAAGTGAAGAGTTTCTCACCCCTAAAGGCACCTGTATCATTGGAATCCGGTCAGATATGACATTGAATACACTTGATGATGATATCAAGAAACTTGCACTCTCAGAAAACACAAAGATTATCCTCAGACTCACCGCTGGAGATTTTTCTGAAGAAATCGTAGGACATGGAAGTCCTGGTCTAACCTATGTGGATGGTATCAGTATGGTAGCAAGGACTAGCACCTACGAATGTGGAAGGACTCTGATGATTAGAGCTGATAAAGCTGCATCGGATCTTAGTAGAGAACTAGTAAATCAAATGCAGAAACCAGATATGCCCATAGATTGCGAACTGATTTTCATTACTGAATGATGGCATCAATCACCATATGATATTCATATGGAGCACTATCTCTGACTCTTCGTATCAAAGATATATCATGCACTCTACGACCTGCTGCTTCGACTAGATTAATCAATTTCGTAGAGAGGTCGCTTTCAGGGTCCTTACCTCCAATGAAATCGTAATAGTGCATAATTCCACCAGTTTTTAGAAGTTGGCAGGCTTCGGGAATGAAGTCTGATGCACCTGAAGGATGATTCATTATCACGCGATCTGCTATTTGAAGTTCAACCATATTCGTGTAATCACGTATGTCCTTTGTGACTGATTCTATCAAGCCCACCATTCGATTCATGGTCACACTTGTTTCAAGGAGCTTAATGGCTTCGGGATTGATGTCTACAGCTGTTATTTTTGCTCGGACCTGACGGGCAATGTGAAGAGCAAAAGGACCAACTCCTGTGAACATGTCAATAACCTGCTCGTTCTCTTGGACCAATTGTGCAATCCGATTGTGTTCTTCCAAGAGTCTTGGACTGAAATATGCCTTTGATAGGTCTACGGAAATTCGACAGCCATATTCTATATGAATCGTATCGGTCTTGTCAATTCCTGCAAGCAAATCATACTCGCGTGTACGTAATGTGCCTGTTATGGCACCTTTTTTCCCCAAAATAGTTGTAAAATTTGGGCGCACTTGAAGAAAGGCTTCACCAATAGCTTGGCGATGATCAGTTAGTTCTGGAGGTATCTCAAGCACTGCGATATCACCGATTAGATCATACGCTCGTGGAAGTAATTCAAGCTCAGTTTCACTCAATTTGTTCTCAAGTGCCTCTCTGACAGTTCTTGGTCCTGAGAGGATAAGTGAAAACTCCCTGAAACCGATGGTGTATTCACTGGTATCCATCTCTGGAAGAATCTGGCTCAAAACTACCTCTTTCGTTAATGGAAGAAGCAATCTGCCTTCCTCTGATTCTATTTTTCTGTCTGTATCTAGCAGACTAAGTTCAAGAAGTCGGCGTCGCACCTGTTCTCCAAACTCAGCAGGCACACAGAGGAAAGGGTTCTCTTCTGGCATCAGTTCTGAGTGAGTGAATTCTGCCTAAGACAATTGTGATTCGAGGAATCTATTACTTTGAGAACCGAATATATTCGCGACCGGCTCCATCTTTCGTTCCTACCATCAATTGGTACATTTCTTCCCTGTCAGATGTATTAGGTGTGACCTTCTGTAATGTCCCATAGACTTCAATCTCGTCACCAGGGAAAAAAAGACCTGTGAAAGCACCATCGTAGACCATGATTCTTGTAATTTCTATACCATTGAAGTTCTGAAGTGATTTCGATTGCCCTTTCAATAGAGCGGGATGAAATATTCCATAATCAGCATTCTCCACATGAAATGTGATTTGCACAAGCTCTGATGCAAGCTGTGAATATGATTCACTGCCATGCATGATCGGTGCTTCTTCAGGCTGTAGAACTGGTGTCACTCCTATACATTGATCATCGAAATAGAAAGCTAATCTTCTTGCGAACAGCTTCCTCAAATCATTAGCTGAGAGAGCTGGTATTCGGTTCAATACCCTTGAGATTCCCATATTCCACTCTTCAAGTGTACGAAGTCTGACATGATCATCTTCTGATGCCTGTTGATAGTTTTTCTGAAGTTTCCAGGCTGATTCATACCCATAGACGTTCATATTGATATCAGAAAACTCGGGATTGTGGCCCTTCCATGCTATGCTCCCTGCGACACCTATGTCTGAAATAGACAATCCTAATTGGCCCTGTAGTACCTCTGCCATTCCAGCAACAGCACTCTCAAGCTCATCTTTAGGACCTTGGCCAAGAATCTCTTCTAGCCTGTCGTTTGGTTTGTAATGCTCCGCAACATGCGTGTGGGGAACCTCAAGCAATGTTGTTCCGAAGTGTGTATCTTCTACCAGATACTCTGAAGGTACAATCTCAAGCCCGTCAATGACAGCTTCCACGTTTCCATAGAAGATACGTCTGTATTTCTGCCCTGCGCGTTCCCATCGACCCTCTGAGGATGGAACATACTTCAAGAACGAGAGAATACGGTTTTCTGGTTGAATATACCCGAGAACAACAAACATTCGACCTTCGGTATCTCGAATAATATCGCGGTCGCGAACTATGTATTGTTGAGTGGTTCCAGACACCGATTATCACCAGAATCGAAATGAATTCCACAAGGTACAAGACTAAGACAGGTGATTCAGTACCTATGCGCATTCTGCATCTCTGTGACAGCCTTAATCCTACCGGTCTTGGGGGTTATGAGTCACATCTTCACTATCTATCCAAAGAACTGGCAGAATATTCACATGAATCGTTTATTGTGACTCAATCGCCTTCTCAAAACTCACCTGAATCAATAGAGCAGGAGAATTACAAGATAGTTCATCTTCCTGGCAATTATCTCGAGGCCAGAAAATGGGAATTGTTCTCTTTTCCCGAAGAAGAAAGAGCAGGTCTTGTTGATCAGTTATTCAAATTTGATGACTTGGAAAACAATGTTTCAGTGCTAATTGACCAGCTGTCAGATTCGATTGATACAATCAAACCGGACGTGATTCATGCTCATAGCACATATGTTGTGTTCAATCGGGTTCTGCATGCGCTTGTTCAAAGCGAGAGAATTAAACACATACCAGTAGTTGCAACAATTCATGGCCTTCCCAAACCGCTCATATTACCAAATAGTGAGAAAACCACCGACTACGACCAACTTGTACTGTTCTGTCCATTTGATCTAGTACTGGCTGTTAGTGACACTGTTGCAGAATCCCTGAGAGGTTATCTTGCTCCGATTGGTCTTGATAATATTATCAAACAACACTACATCGGGATTAGTTTGGAAGCATTTCAACCAGATTCTAAAAAGGAGAAGAAGTGGGATGTTGCATTCCTTGGAAGACTTGAATCAATGAAGGCTGTCGATGTCTTCCCAGAAATGCTGGAATTACTCAAAAAGACACAACCAACACTGAAGATGGTCATTACTGGAGAAGGATCTCTCCGCCAGAGTATGCTCGATGAATTTTCGAAGCGTGGTGTTACAGATATGGTTGATTACCTCGGTGTCGTAGATACCTCTGAGGTGAAGGAGATAATCAATAGTGCAAAGATTTTCCTCTATCCTTCAAGAAAAGAGCCCTTTGGACTATCAATTATAGAAGCAATGGCATGTGAAATACCAGTAATCACAGCCAATATCTATGGACCAACTGAGATTATCACTCACGAACAGGATGGATTAATGGTCACTCCGGGAGATGCACAAGCACTTGCATCAGCTGTCGAGAGATTGTTGAGTGATAGAGAATTGTATGCTCGGATTAGTACAAACGCTAGAAAAACAGTCCAGATCAGATTTGATATGAAAATTCAAACCAAGAAACTTGTTGAGATTTATTCAGCACTAATTGCGAAAAAGAAAGGAGAGAGAGCATAAGCCCTCTCTAGAACTCATTCTTCTGCAGACGGTGTGAACCTTTCCACAAACCAGCACCATAGTCTTGCAAACAATGGAGTTAGCAGAATGACCGATGGTAAACCAAGACTGAGGATTGGCAACAGCTGAAATGCAATAACAGCAAGCGTGGCAACACCTTCAACGAAAATTCCAATCACTGCTGTGAGTAGTGCTGTAAAACCTAGACCAATTGCAGACATTAAGGACAGTTTGATGAGTGAGCGACCATTGGTGATATCGTATTTACCAATGCCGACAATAAAACCCAACACTCCCAGGGCGAAGCCATCTAGTGTAAGCGCTGCTATAGCTCCATTCAAAATGAGATTGGATAGTAGAACACCGATATAACCTGTCAATAGACCTGCGACCGGACCTCTGATGGCTCCAATCGAGGCAACTAATGCCAAGGACGGAACAAGTCCTAGCGGAATAATGCTCACTCCAAGATATGGCATTGGAACCATCTCTAATATCAGATAAAGAATAGCTCCAACTACTGCAACAATGATCACGCTCATAATCTCGTTTCTGCTCTGTATCCCAAGCTTTTCTCGTATTGGTGTACTAGGGGTTTCAGATGATTCGACTTCGGTTTCGGATGCTTCCGTTACTTCTGTTTCAGTCATTTTACCATCTCCTCACATTATCACCAAGTTGTAAGTACCAGGATTCAGTGTTAGAGTGTGACCACTTCCTACTGAAGCCAGCTGCTGCAGTGCAATTCCACCCGCATATGCAGTTGGGGCTGAATCGAAATTACTGAAGGTCAGTGTTGCAGTCTGATCTACTTCGATTGTCAGGATGAACGCGTGTTTATCTTCATCCCATTCAGCCTGATAGACCCAGATACTGTCATCATCTGCTTCACTGATGAATGGGTAATCCCAGAACTCAGCAGGTCGTGCGTCTCCAAGATCGCGCATAGTAGTGGGAATAGTTCCCCATGTGGTCGTAAAGGTTACAACCGGTTCAAAGGCCTTCATGATAGATGTCATTCCTTCTTCATAGTGCATTTCACGACCATCCGCTGACCAAACTTGGTTAGTTGAACTAAGCCAGAAATTCCGGAGTCTTTCTACGGTACGATAGTCACCTCTCTGATTTGCGAGAGGTATAGAAAAGAGGCTGCCAAGAACGGCTGTAACATCAACGAAATTCTGGGGATATTTGTATGAACCCAAAATGTACATCTGGTCATTTGAAATTTCTCTACCGTAAGTATCTATGAAAACGGGATAGTCTTTGATAGTTTCATTTTCCTGAGTGTATTCAAGAAACATCAATGCCCATGAAGTACCATATGCGGATACAGTAGGACCTTGGTCATCGCCGCTCATAAAGGGATAATCACTGGGCGTTGTATCTGTATCACCCAAAGTGGGAGAAACTTGAGTAACATATGCAAAGAGATCATAATCGTCTTGCATGATATTGTTGAGATAATTAAGACCATATTTCCACATTCCACCCTCCATGTATTGAGTACCAATCAGATTATCGAATAATTCAGTTGCAAAGACAGGAATAGCATTACAATTGACAAAAACTAGGTGTGGTTCACAAGGAATAAGACCTACGCCCCAGATTCCACCCTCTTGTGGATTGCCTCGTCCATCTGTTGTGAGTGAATTATTCCAATCTTCTACGAACCAGGTCAATTCATCAACCATCTCACCTGTGTTGAAGTTTCGTTCATGGAGTGCCATCATCAATGCATAGTGTCCAGTCCACATGATATTTGCAGGACCTCGAAATCCACCCATGGGGATTCCACTTGGATCGTTAGGGTCAGGGAAGTAGTAATCTGGATAGCTTGATCGTCCCCATTCTGAGTATTCAATAGACTCATTCCCGTATTCAGCAATTGTTGTATTCATCTTTGAAACAATTGTATCTGAGAAGTCTTGATAGACTGATGGGCGGTATCCAGGCGTGGTTTCAAAGAGTGTGGCCATAGTATATGCAACGAACGCTGCGAAGTAATGCCGCATTCCTGCTAGGTACCCATCAGCATACCAACCATCCCACATATTGTAGTCTTGATTTACTGTAATGCCATTGAAATAGTTGAACATTCCAATTTGATCACGATTAAGGGTCCGATAATCTGCAAAATTGTAGACGACCCCATCAATTGTTTGAAGTCCTGTAGGAGTTGCTGGACCAGGTAGATTGCTCATGGTCAGTCCTACAAAGATCATCAATATGACGAAAATGCTGGCAAGATACTTATTTTTCCGGATAGACAAGATGCACACCTTCTGAAATGGTGAATAATCCAAGCCATAAATCCTTCTGATAGTATAGAATCAGAAGGGATTTTCCAAAAAAAAGGGAGAAGAAGAGAAATAGATGAAAATGGCGTAGTTCACAATATATTAAGTAATACAGATTACGGACTCTTCATCCCAACTGGGAGGACTTCATATGACTACCAGAACCAATCGATTCGAGGTAATATCCAATCCAACAGATGACGAAGTAAAAGAATTCCAGAAGGGATTAGAATCTTATAACATGAAACAGACTGATGGGGAATTCAAAAGTCCTGAAGAATGGCTCAGCTTGGTTCTCAAAAACCACGATGGAAAAATCGTTGGAGGAATTACGACCAGTACCTTATACTGGGCTCAGTATCTGGAAACTCTCTGGGTAGATGATAAGTATCGAGGACTTGGTTATGGAAGAGACCTCGTGCTTGAATCAGAGAGATTAGCAAAGAAAAATGGATGTTTAATATCACAGACCTACACTTTTTCATGGCAAGCACCTGATTTCTATCAGGCAATAGGATACAAACTAATGGCTACCTACGATGGATATGGTGAGGGAATTACTGAACTTATCCTGATGAAGAAACTGGATACAACTGATGATGTATCACCTCAAGAAACAGATT
>DAOWDY010000094.1 GCA_030638785.1 Candidatus Thorarchaeota archaeon | reverse complement strand
TAGTAATAGACTCTCTAGAATCAAAGTAATGCACCTCTATGAGATTGGAATCGATGGCCCAATTGTCTGTTCACAATGTGAAGAAAGATTCTGTATGAAATGCCCTGTAGATGCTATGACCATTGGTAGACTGGGGCAAATAATCGTAGCACCAACAATCTGTAATCTATGTGGTTCTTGCACACGACTGTGTCCAATTGGGGCAATTGAGATATTCAGCGACCTAGTCTATGTATGTGATCTTTGTGGAGGAAGACCGAAGTGTGTGGAAGCTTGCACAGAGGAAGCTATTAGGTTTGAACCTGAATCATCATATCATCCATCGTATTCTGACATCGAAGAACAAACATCCAAATTGAACACCAGCGAGAAAAGACGATTCTATATTAAAACCGAAGGAAATGAGGTTAGAAAGGCCTGGAGGGAACGCCATGAGTAGATATGGATATGGCGGAAAAATTCTCAGGATTGATCTGACGAATGAGCGATTTAGAATTGAGAAGATTAACCCTGCATGGTTCAAGACTGTCATTGGTGGAAGAGCGGCGAACACGAAGAGACTCTTTGAAGAACTAGATCCTGAGTGTGATTCCCTAGGTCCAGATAATATCCTCATTTTTGGTGTAGGACCTCTCACAGGTTCTCTCTTACCAGCTTCGGCTTATTATACGGTAACTGCAAAATCTCCTATGACTGGTATTCTAGGGGACTCTGCTGCTGGAGGGCAATTTGCAGCAGAGATGAAACTTACGGGATTCGATCAGATTGTAATAACTGGTAAGGCTAACTCATTGACATATCTCTTGGTAACGGACTCGAATATTGACTTCATCAAGTGTCCTGAACTTACAGGAAAGACCATTGTGGAAACGACTTCAGCCATTAGAAAGTCTCAAAGAGACTACTCAATTGAGGTTGCAACAATAGGTCCAGCTGGTGAGAATCGGGTTCTATACTCGACTATTGTTTCAAGTGGTAATCGAGTAAATGGAAGAACCGGTATGGGTGCAGTGATGGGATCCAAGAACCTGAAAGCATTAGCTGTTCGAGGTTATGGAGTGGTTGAATTTGCAGACCCTCTCGCATTAATGAGTGAAACTGAGAAGATTCGAAAAGGAATATTGGCTCACAATGAATATGAAAAGAGGTATCGCATGGGCACTACCATGTTGATGAATGACCTAAATGGTATTGGAATATTACCAACTAAGCACTTCAAAGAGGGTGTTTGTGACTATGTCGATGATATCTCAGGCGAGCGCTTGGCTGAAGATTTCAAGGTGAAGAATAAGGGATGTTTCAATTGCAATCTACACTGCTCCCGGTACTATATTTCTGGGGATTCTGAGGCGGAAGGTCCTGAATATGAAACACTCTGTAGCTTTAGTTCGAGAATTGGCAGCTCTGATCTTTCCTTTGCTCTTGAGATGAACACTTGGCTCAATCAGATGGGATTGGACTCAATATCAACATCTGAGGTGATTGGCTGGCTGATCGAATGCCAAGAAGAAGGTTTGATCAACCCTCAGGATATTGATGGTCTTAGTATCTCTTGGGGAGAAACGGAAAAGATTCGTGATGTTGTAAAGATGATAACTTACCGAGAAGGTGTAGGGAATAGACTTGCAGAGGGAGCCACTCGATTATCAAAGGAATTCAGTGAAGAAGCACAAAAACTTGTGATGCAGGTCAAGGGATTAGACATTATTTGTGGAGATCCCAGAGGGATCAAGGCATATGGCCTTACATATGCTATAGCATCTCGAGGCGCAGACCACCTTCGAGCAGAGCCATACTTTGAGCTGACAGACCGAAGGGACGAGGCAAAACGACGCTTTGGAACAGAAAAAGCAGCTATGAGAATGGAAGAAGATGGAAAGGCTGCTCTGGTAACGTATTCTGAAAAAATCGCGCTCCTTACAGACTCAATGACCATGTGCAAGAACATAGGTCTCTGTATGGATATATTGAATTTTGAGAATGCCAGTTCTCTATTGAGGGCTGGGACTGGAATCGATTATACTCCTGAGAGATTACAGAAAATAATGGGCGATTCCGTCGATCTTCAGCACAAACTCAATAAGAGGTTTGGATTAGAACGCAGTGCCGATACTTTACCAGAGAGATTTCTGAAAGAGCCCTTGAAACAAGGTCCAACAAAGGGGTCAACGGTCAACATAGAAAAGATGGTTGATGAGTATTATCAAATCCATGGATGGGAGTAGCACAATGTCTAAAGTTCTATCTAAACCAACTTCGAAATATGGAGTAGGTTATATTTTCGGATTTGTAATTGGTTTTGTACCATTCATCGTTCTCTTGTTTCAGAATAATTGGGATTTCAATATTCTATTGAATTCAGGTCCAATGGTTGGACTATTTACAATTTCAGGCACAACTATGAAATTCTTGAGTGGGATAGGTATCATGCTCACCTATGCATCCTTCTGCACAGTGATGTTCAAGTTATCATCAGATGCCATGAAACGAAGCAAGGATCGAGCAAGAACAATCAAAGTAATTCTTCTACTCCCATTGGTAGGCATTGGTGTCTATGGTGGATATAGACTGGTTTCTGCCTTCTTCTTTAGCCAATTTCTTGGATTCATTGAGATTCTTGTATCACTCTTTGGAATATGGTCCTTAGTACTCTCTATCTATGTTTTACCTGCAGTCAGGGGACAATATCGACCAGATTACAAAGTATCCACTACAGACAAGATCTTACGAAGAGTAGATAATTTTGGATATTCTCTTTGGAGAGGGTACCAGACGAAGGTGGTTGGCGATTATGGGAAGGCATACGCTAAGGAGTTTGAAAGGTATGCCACACGAATGGATAAGATCCGTGCACAGCTTAGTGGAGTGCTTCTACTTCCACTCTGCCTGACATTATCTGCGTTTCCTCCATTAGCTGCAGTTCTTCTGCTCCTTTGGATTCGCTCCTTCTCTCTAGACACTAAACCATTGTTGACATATGAGAGAGGACTGTTAGTAATAGCTGTCCTTTTTGTCCTGATACTGAGCACATTTGTTTTCCTCACCATTAATCTCTCTATGTCCCTAATCTTTCTGGATTCAGCCTATGGGATTGGCATTCTTGTGAGCATCTTGATACTTGCAGCCATTGTGATTCGATCCTAAAACGCACTAACATGAGAAACCAGAATGTATTTCGCGTGCCGAGTATCAACAGACTTCGGAGTAGTGTACAATGAAAGTCTTCAAGCCAC
>DAOWDY010000227.1 GCA_030638785.1 Candidatus Thorarchaeota archaeon | reverse complement strand
TTCTGGAATCGTTGCTGGGCTTTCGAGAATTTACAATGTAATACTCGCAAACAGCGATAACATCGCATTTGGATTTCCGGTAATCATAGGGGTCTGGTTCGGAGCAACCTTCTTCCTGAATGAAACCTGCCCGACTATTCTAGGATTCGACCTTAGAAATTTCTTCCAAGGTGTAGCAGTTGCAGCCATGGCAATGGGTGGGCTCTATTTCGTTGAGGCATGGACTATGAATGGTAATGTATCACAGAGAGTGAAGGGGCCGTCAGTCGCCCTACTTGGGAGAGGTCTCTTTGTTCTACTGTTGAGCATCTATCTCCCTGAGATTGCGGCCGACCTTAACCTAATCCTCTATTTCGTTTTGGGTGCCCTCTCAGTATCATTCTTTGCAGTCTTCACGCTGAATCTTGTTTTTGGATTAAACAAAGCTTGGAGAAGGTCTCTTATGTTTGCAGGAATCACGCTTCTACCTGCATTGACATTAGGTCTCATCATCTTCCAAGGACAATCACTCATTAATGCACTAATCATTGCAGGTGTTGCAAGCACTCTTGTTGAAGCACCAATAATTGAGTCTCAGATACGTGCGTTCGTTGCCGTTCTACGAACCTTGGGTGCAAGAATCATCAAGTCACTCTACAACATTGGAGCTGCAATCAAAGCATTCTTTGCACGCTTCGGTTACATTAACTGGGTGGTTTTCTCAGTTGCATTCTCCACTGGCCTTTCATGGCTGTCATATCCGTTCTTCAGTGAACTTCTAGGAATGACTCCCGGTGGAATTCTATTCTTCGTACCTAATGTGGGCATTCCAATTTTGATGCTTGGCATTCTTCTCCTGAGCGTGTCTATCATCAGGAGAACTGGCAACACCTCATTCGTAACTGCATGTGTCATTGTTTCTCTTACCGGCGCAGCACTAACTGGTTCATCATGGCTCTTTGATCATGGACTAATGATCGAGTCTGTTGTGATTGGAGTGATTCTTTCATGCTTGAGTGGACTTGCACTTCTTAGGGAGAGTCAGCTACACAGACGTTGGGTATCAGCACTGTGGGTCCCAGTACCTCTATCTCTGGCTGTATTTGTATTCAGCTTCCTTTATCCAATCGGATCTGTAACTCAGCTCCTTCCCTTGGCTATCTCAGTTTCAGCTATGGTCGGTCTGCTACTACTACTGCTATCTGCATATTCAAGATTGTTACCTGATTCTTCAAAGCGCTCGCTGTGGATTCTCACTTCAATTACCTCTGCAGGTGCAACATATACAATTGCAATAACTATCGGGTTTCAAATTCTTGCAAGCGTATATCTCTCAGTATTTGTCATGTCTTGGGTGATGTTTCCTGTAACCATCAAACAACATCGACACCTATTCTTTGCCCCACTGTTCTTCTCTCTCACCGGGTTTGCTTTCACATTCGTGTTTGGAGAATACTATCAAGGATTGCTACTGGCTCTCTCCTCATTCTTGCTCTTCATTGTGCTCTTCATTAAGGACAGGGAAACAAAGAATCCACGACTTGCATACCTTCGTTTAGTCATACTCCTGATTCTGTTGAGTTCGTTGGCTATCTTTGGTCTATCTATGATTGGTATTTTTGTACCAAACATCTAGATTTGCATCAGGTGAGTAGACATAATCCCCCACTATAGGGAGGATTCTTACTGGTCATGGTGTTTAAATAGAACCTCATCTGTTCATCCCGTTTCGTACGGGGAATTTATCATGGCACCGAAGAGTGAAGAGAAGAATGGAAAAATCTCGTTAGAAGAACTTGTGTCTCTATCAATACAAATGGCAGGTACACCAGGAAGGTCTAGCAGACAAATTGCATATGTATCGAATAAAACTGGGCGCTCTGAGTTATTCTTACTAAACTTAGAAACGATGGAGTTCTCTCAATTAACCGATGGCGACTATCCCGCATCACCAGTTGATTATCATAAATGGGCTCCCGATGATTCTTACATCCTATTTGGCAAGGATCCCATCCCCGGTAATGAGAAGAACAACATATTCTCAGTAACTGTTCCTGATGGAAAAGTTACCCAATTGACTGACACGCCTGAATCTCAGGATAGCTTAGGAGAAGTTAGTCATGATGGTACATGGATAGTCTTCTCATCCGATAGGGCTGGAGGTATAAATCAGCTATTTGGTATGAATACTGATGGCTCGGATGTCGTACAGCTTACAAACCATGCCAGACCCGTGGCTTTCTGGTGGGGTTATAGAACTTCTCCAGATGATGAATTCATTGTATATGCTGCCAATGAATATGAGAACCTCCAGAATGTGGACATATGGATTGTACGTAAGGATGGGTCCGATGGGAAGATGCTCTTCTCAGTCAAAGAAGGTTCTCAGGAAATCGCAATAGATTGGTCACGTGATGGGACAATGCTTCTGATTCAATCAGATCATGCAGGATCGGAACAAGCAGGTGTCTACTTCATGAATTCTCAAGAAGTAAAGTGGTTTGGCAATCTAAATACTCCTGAAACACCTATAGCGTTCACCGGTGATGGAAAACACATTGTTGTAAAGAGAGATATCCATGCTGAAATGAAGCTCCTTCTTTATGAGATTGAGACTGGAAGAGAAACACTCCTTAAGATTCCTGAAGGAACTGCTGGAGCTCTATATACGACTGCAGACGGAAAGCAATTGGTCGTCGGTCATCAGGACTCAACCCACCGGATGCGTTTCTTATTGTATGACCTTCCAAGCCACTCTTTCGATGAAGTAATTCCAGCAGAATATGGAAGGTACTCCCCTGACGATTTTCATCCTGATGAATATGTGAACTATCAGTCGAATGGTGTGACTATTCATGCAATCCTTTACAAACCGAAGAGTTTGCAACCTGACAGAAAACTTCCTGCAATCGTGATTCCTCATGGTGGACCAACAATCCACTATTCTCGTGTATTTGCTGAGATGTACCAAGTTCTTGTTGATAGAGGCTTTGTTGTGTTACTTCCCAATGTTAGAGGATCTACAGGATATGGCGTAGAGTTTAGAGACGCATGTCTAAACGATTGGGGTGGCAAAGATTTGGAAGACATCGAAGCAGGTGCACGTTATCTGCAAGGTCTTGATTATGTGGACCCCCACCGAATAGGGATTTTTGGTGGTAGTTATGGAGGATATATGACTTACATAGCAGTTACAAAGAAACCCAAACTCTGGAAGGCAGCATCTGCATATGTGGGAATCTCATCCCTGAAACATCTGCATAGCAAATGTCTGGAAACATTTCCCGCTCTCTCTTATGTTCTTGAAGAACAGATGGGAAAACCTGAAACTCAAGAGGTACGTGATCTATGGGAAGATCGTAGTGCAATTAACTTTGTAGAGAATATGACCGCAACCTTGCAAATAATTCACGCTGAAAATGATCCAAGATGTCCTCTCGAGCAGGCTGAACTGTTCAGAGATCGTCTCGTTGAATTGGGTAAGAAAGAGGGTGAAGATTTCGAGTATGTACTTCTAACTGACGAAGGACATGGGTCTCTGGATGTGGTCCAGCGAATACAAACCAGCAAGTATCTGGTAGACTTCTTCGAGAGGAAACTCTGAGAACTCAGAATTCCTTATTGCTACAATATCCTCGCTGGTCCCTTCCAGGGATGCCCTGGAAGGTTCTTCCCTCTTTGGATCGCTCTCTCTTTCGACGAGGAGGTTGTCCCATGAAGGGTTTACTCATGTTAAGAGAGAGATTAATAGTGTCAAAACAGTCGCTAATTGGGATGAATTTTCCTGAGAATCCTCTAGAGAGCTTCATCGCCTCATCGTACATTTCCAATCGTCCCAATCTCAATTCATACCATCGACCCTCAATGAGCGAGTCAACATCTTCATTCCATAGTGTAAGCGTAACTTTGGCAGTAGCATCTGCAACTATGGCATCAGATACAAGCAGAATCTTCCCAGTTCTCTTCGACTTAACCTGACGGGATTTGACTAGTCTAATGACTTTGAATTTGACGGATACAAATCTCAGTTTAGGATTTAGGTCACAAATGGGCAGACATGTATCGATTGTATTCTCTAATGACATCTTTTTACCACAGAATATTGTAAGGTATCATCTGTTAAGAAGGCCTATAGAATTCAACTCGATTTTGATTACAACCTTCAATTCTTATTAGCAATAACGATTGTTATTGTAAATAACAGAGATATGACTGAAAACATTCCATATCAGTCTCAGTTATATCGAAAACCGACACTATTCTTCCTAATATGTGCTGGTGCGATTCCTCAAGAGTTATCTTACAAAAGATTGCAACCGGAGCGCCCGTTGACATAGGATTGATGGTTAATGCCGACTTATACCATTCGAAAAGATGAGATCCCTAAACTCGTTGAGACCCTCAAGGAAAAGTATGAAGTCTATGGTCCAGTACCTCGACGCACATCACATGTGTTCGACAAATTGGATGATGTTTCAAAGCTTGACCTTGACTATGACTCCACGATTATGTCACCTAAGAAATACCTCACTCCCAATAGACAGGTGTTAATGAGAGTGGGTCTAAAAGAAACGACACTAGAGGATACTGCGAATGAGTCCACAATGGATACACCTCGTATTCTCTTCGGTGTCCATGCTTGCGATATCAACGGGATACTGTTTCTTGACAAAGTATTCGGAGGCAAATATCAAGATGTTTACTATGCCTCAAATCGTGAGAACACGACTATAGTGGGACTCAATTGTATTTCGCCGTGTAAATATGGTTTCTGTAGGTCCGTGGACAAGAACTATGTCTTTGAAGGATACGACCTATTTTTGACAGAAGTGTCTGATACTCATTACTATGTACACGTGGGCACCCCGAAAGGTGATAGAATTATTACCTATGCGCCTGAGCTTTTCTCAGAAACAAGTATTGGGGATAATGATCTTTTCAAGACTGCTCTAAGGAAGAAGCATGAGAATCATCCCGATGAACTATATCTCGATTATATTCATGAAACTCTCGACATGGCTTGGGACGATGAGATTTGGGATGAATTAGGAGAGTTATGCATGAATTGTGGCTCATGCGCAATGACATGTCCCACATGCTACTGTTTTGATGTCGAGGATGATGTCGACCTGTCCCTCTCAACGGTTGAAAGAACAAGAAAATGGGATACTTGCCTTTTCCATGACTTTGCATTGGTTGCAGGTAATCACAATTTTCGAGGACATCCTCCTTCACGTTTGAAATATAGATTCTATCACAAATTCAGAGCCGCCATCCACGATCATGGAGAAATTGCATGTACCGGATGTGGCCGGTGTATCGAGGCCTGCCCTGCAGGTATCAGTATCAAAGATGTTTTACATAGACTCCAAGACTATTGGGCGTCTTCACCGACTGTCACGGGAGGTTAGAAAATGCAGATTCAAGTTAAGAGAGACAACGAATACGTACCAGACATTGCAAAACTCGTCAAGAAAACCAAGATGACTGAATATGAAATCCTCTTTGAGTTTGTATTCGACAATCAGGAAGTCCGCGATCTATTCACATACATACCTGGGCAGTTTGTACAACTTAGTATATTCGGGATTGGAGAAGCTCCTTTCTCTATCTCTTCTACACCAACCAGGAAGGGAGTCCTGCAGTTGGGCGTCCGAAACACTGGTGATCTCACAGCAGCTATGCACAAGCTAGAGATAGGTGACAAAGTTGGTATACGCGGACCTTACGGGAATGGCTTTCCAATTAACAAGTTGAAAGGGCATAACTTACTATTTGTTGCTGGCGGCATTGGCTTAGTTCCACTACGTTCAGTAATCAACTATGTTGCTGACAGACGTGATGATTTCGGTAAGGTGACAATTCTTTATGGATCTCGTAATCCTGAAGAACGTGTATTTGTCGATGAGCTAGAAAAAACGTGGTCGAAAATTCCTGACTTTGAGGTCCTCCAAACTGTTGACCAAGGAAATGACACATGGGAAGGCAACGTTGGAGTTGTAACAACGCTATTCAAAAAATGCTTAGTCGATTCGAAAGAATCTATGGCTCTGATCTGTGGTCCTCCTGTGATGTACAAATTCGTGGTGAGAGACCTCCTTAACCTTGGCTTTGCACGTGATGAGATCTTCCTCTCTTTAGAGCGGCGAATGAAGTGTGGAATTGGGAAGTGCGCTCACTGTCAGGTAGGTCACAAACTAACTTGCATGGATGGTCCAGTGTTCACTTACTTCGAAGCAGAACGCCTACAGGAGAGCATCTAGGAGGTATCATTATGGGTAAAAGCGGAAAACCAACGGTAGGTATCTTCGGATTCACAGGTTGCGCAGGCTGTCAATTGAACATTTTGAACCTCGAGGATTATCTACTTGATATTCTTGGACTTGTCGACATTACCACCTGGGTCATGGCAAAGAGTGAGAACTCCCCCGGTCCATGGGATATTGCCATTGTTGAAGGCTCCATTGCAAAGGAATCAGAGATTGAGAGAATTAAGAAAATTCGAGAGAATTCAGGACTCCTCGTTGCAATCGGTGCATGTGCAACTCATGGTGGACTTCCTGCTATGAGAAATGTGCTTGATGTTGAGGCAATGCAGGAAATAGTCTATGGCGAGAAGACAGAACACCTAGATGTTCTAGAAAAGATAATGCCAGTGTCTCATTATGTAAAGGTAGACGCAGAATTGCCTGGCTGTCCAATGGACAAGAACGAATTTGTTGAGGCAGTAAAGGCAATAGCAATTGGAAAAACACCTTTCGTACCAAACTATTCTGTCTGCTACGAATGCAAGATTCGAGAGAATGCTTGCCTCATAAACGAGGACAAGTTCTGCATGGGGCCTGTCACTCAAGCAGGATGTGATGCACTGTGTCCAACTAATGGTGCTGTCTGCGAGGGATGTAGAGGACCTGTTGCACAAGTCAACTGGGGTGCAGAGTTCAAGATTTTGAAAGAACTAGGTGCGACCCCTGAGGAGATTAAACGGAGATTCCTGAAGTATTGCCCATCAACGGCTGAAATGCCAGCATTCAAGGAGTTGACATTCTAATGGCATCTGAGAATATAGAAATAAGACACATTGCTAGAGTTGAGGGCCATGGTTCCCTCTATGTAACCACCAAGAACGGACAGCTTGAAGATGTCAAGATGTCTGTTGACGAAGGTGCTCGATTATTCGAAGCATTCCTTGTTGGAAGGGAATATACTGAGGTCCCTGAGATTGCTTGTCGTATCTGTGCTATCTGCAGTGCGTCTCACAGAATTGTATCAACAATGGCTGTCGAGAAGGCAATGGGAATCGGAGTCGATAAGCAGGTGACCGATATTCGTCGGCTCTTGATCTGGGGCGAATATATCGAATCACACATTCTACATGCACTCTACCTAGCATTACCTGATTATATTGGTCATGAAAGTGTCATCTCAGCTGTGCAGGAATTCCCGGATCTTGTTAAGATTGCCTTGAAACTAAAGAAGCTCGGAAATGATTTACAGATTCTATCTGGTGGTCGTGAAATCCATCAAGTTTCTGTACAAGTTGGTGGATTCAGTACTTACCCAGAGAAAGGAGAACTCGATAAACTAAAGCAGCGAATCAACGATGCCCGCGCGGATCTTCAGACATGTGTAGATGTCTGGTCAACTCTGGAGGAGATTCCCTTCGAGCGACAGACAGAGTATCTCGCCATTCGTAGAGATGATGAGTATGCACTTGTAGATGGTGACCTTGCTGCACTTGGAGGAGTACGTGTCTCAGTAGATGACTACAAGAAGTTCATCTATGTGTGAATTCCTGCCTAGAGCTTCGCAAAAG
>DAOWDY010000173.1 GCA_030638785.1 Candidatus Thorarchaeota archaeon | reverse complement strand
TAGATCTAAGTTCAACGGTTTCTGCTAATATTCTGGTAGACGAGTCACATACTGCCACCAATACAGAGTTGTGGACTCCAGGAAATGCCACACGATTTGGAAGCTTTCTGATGCAATATGGTCATAATGTGGATACTAACTTCGATGCTGCTTTTGATTCAGGCATCTTAGATTCCTACGATATACTCATGCTCTTCTTCCCGCAAATCGAATTGACTGCATCAGAAGTTCAAGCTGTAGAAGATTTCGTTGATAATGGTGGTCACCTTCTTTTGGTGGGAATTGATAACAGACCAAATGTTGGAAATTATACATCGCAGCCATTAAACGCAATATCTGAAACCTATGGAATCACTTTCAATGAAGATGCCTACTTGGGATTAGCACTGAGAAGCAATGGTGACTTTGCCGATCACCATCTAACATTCGACGTTGATTCTGGACTTGGAAATGCAGGAAACTTTCTTCAGTCATGCTCCATAACAGTAACCAGTCCTGCAACTTCCATAATTACCATCAGGGGAAATTCTTTTTCAGCTGCCGCTGAGGTGGGAGCATCCAAGATTGTTGCGGTTGGTGGTGCAGCTCCATTCTTGGCGTTGGGTGGAAACCCTGATACGTCTAATTTAGTTAACCAAGACGATCATCTTCAGGCTATATTGAACATAGTCGATTGGATGACAGGCGAACCAGAGAGAACCGTTGTGGTTCCAGAAGAATACATCATGACAGTTGGTCCAGGCCCTGACCTTAACGAAACCGAAGTTGAAGAGTATCAGATGTTTACTGGGTTAATCCACGATCATACAACATACAGCGATGGGGACAATACTGCAGCGCAGATGACATTGGCCGCTGTAGATGCCCAACTTGATTTCATGGTTATGGCAGATCATTCTTGGGAAAACCCAGGCCAGGTGGGAATAATCGGAGCTTTAGCCTGTAGAGAATTCGCAACTCGCCATGGTCTCGATATTTTGATAGGTATTGGTGCTGAACTATCAAATGGACAACATGTCGTTGGCTTCCCATTAACAGAGAATATCTATTCCGGTGATATGCAAGAAAAGGTGGACGGAATTCACAATCAGGGAGGTATCGCAATCCTAGCCCATCCACTACTTGGACAAGGGTATATAGAACCATGGGAGAATTACGACACGTATGGTTATGATGCGTTTGAGGTAGTAAATACCAATTGGGCACATGGAGATGGAGAGGCTGCTTTTTACAGACCATTTGTTGCTGCGAGTGATGGTCATATGACTTCATTTGTTGGAAACACAGTGAATGTTATTTTCGTTGAAAACCCCAGTGGACCCGATGGAACGCTTGCAATAGAAGATGTTGTTGATGCGGTCTTAGATAGACGACTTGTTGCTTTGTGTAAACCTCTTGGATTTGTGTTAGGAGAGGAGGTCTGGGTCAATCGGTATCTGGAAATGAGAGACAATGCTGAAACCGCAGTTGAGGATGCTGAAGATGCAGTTGATCTTGCAAAGAGTGGCGGTGCTCAAGCAATCCTTTCATCCGCGTATCTAGATGCAGCAAATTCAGCTCTTGACAATATGAATCCCAACCGCGCAATACAACATGCTACAACCTCCCAGAACTTTCTTGACGTTGATCTCATCATTGATGATTCAGAGCTTGATGGTGCTACACCTAATGATAACGTTGCAATAGGTCTTGATTTACAGAATGGATTGGGTTATGATATCAGCATGAACATAACTCCGTTTTCCTACACTGCGATATCTTTTGATTCGCCATCAATGTTGGTTGAGGCGTCTGCGGGAACCACGGGAGAGTATGATCTTACAGGGACAGTTGAATCACTTGGCTACACTAGAATATACTTGAACATTGATGACATCACACCTTCTAGTACGAACAGACATTTAGTGATACCTTTGGGAGGAATAATTGCTAATGTATCTGCAGAAGTCATCCAAGTAGATGGAGGGTACGGTGTAAGTATTAACCTATTCAAGAATAATCTGGATTCATTTTACCTTACTACAGCCGCGATAGAATATGGAACGGGCGATGGTACAACTACCTCAGCAATGACAAATGAGGGAAATCGATACAGTATCACTGTTGGGCCATATACTGTGGGCACGAACGTTACCTACTCAATCGTCGTGAATGATAATCTTGGCAATACATTCATACTAAGTGAAAGAACCTTTACAATAGAGAGTGCAGGATTAGTTTTAGATAGTATGACCATGTTAGTCGTAGGTGGAATAGCAATTGGTATTATAGCTCTTGTGATAGTTGTTGTCAAGTTGAAACGGTAGAGGGATTAATCTTAAAGAAAAGGAGTGTCAACAGCAATCCTTTAGAGGTAGGCCACAGAAGGCTTCATGAGTCAATGACTTAACCGGCTGTATGTAGGTGTATGCAAATGACATCGCTCAGGGAGATTCTGAAGCATCTTGATACAATAGCTCCTAGGGAGTTCACACTCGAGGGACTAGAAGGGATTGTCGAAGTTGGACCCTCAACACACTCTGAACAATCAAAGACAACAATCAACAGAATTGTTGTAGCTACATATCCTTCTGCAAAGGCTGTGGCAAAGGCAAGTCAAGAGAAGGCGAATCTCCTCATATCATACAGACCAATGTTTGGGAAACCGATTAAACAGATCTCCGACCTCAATCTGGTAAGGCTAAGACTCTTGGCTAAGAATTACATTTCCACCTACGTTATCGGAAGTCCTTGGATCAGTGCGAAGGATGGCCTTACTGATGCACTAGTAGACGCACTCAATCTCAAACAGACAAACAATTTCACTGCAAAAGGCATCTTTTCAAATACCGTTCCGATAGGGAGATTCTGTGAATCATCGAGCGTCATGAACCATTCTGGATTTGCAAATTACATTGCCTCTAAGCTTGAAATTCCATCAGTAAACTTCACCGGAAATCTTGATGACGAAACACAACAAATCATGGTTTGTGTTGGGTGTACTGTCACTTCAGAATTGCTCTTCAAAGCAATACAAGAGAATGCTAAGACCATTATTACTGGAGAAGTGCTACCGGAAATCCGGATGAAAGCACATGAGGTCGGGATGAATCTCTTTGAGATTGGAACCTTTGCCGCAGAAGCACCGGGTATGAAACGGTTGAGGCATCAAATGAGTCTGGAATATCCGGAGCTTAAGATAGAGTATACTGACACAGATGTCATTACTCAATCTCTTAGACCCTATTCAAAGGACATGGCATGAGCTTACTGAGAGAGATTCTTTTCACCGGGATATCTGATCATAACGACATTCTTGTCACGCTCGCATCCGACCTGATCGGCAACAGGCGTACATTTGGTTCGCATGATATGAACAGTAGGTGCGTTTGGAACAAACTCGGTCATGGATTCGAAATTCCCCATTCCCTTAGCTACTATCAATTCAGCATTGTTGAATATTTCAATGAACTCCACAGAATCCTTTTCAAAATTAACTCCAATTGCAGGAGCCCCAGTATCAATGACCTCATCAACATAGTCGTGGAGACCTACCTCTTCTGCGTCAATTCTTGTTGCATCATTAAGAACAGGACCACCCTTTACAACAGCAGATACTTTCACTCCAAGGTTTCGAATTTCACGAATAAGGATCATGTCAAGAACAATCTCTCCAGCATTATCCATCAGATAGAGTACTTCCTTGGCATCAGAGCATAGTTCGAAGAATCGATCGACCTGGTCAATTGCAAGATCAGCTTCTACGCTCTCTATTATGTTCTTCAGCTCATCCAAGCTAAATTCTCTTCCAGATACATCAAATTCTATTGCGTTTGCAGCGGCTGTGATTAGAGTTGCTTTCCTGAACCGTTCCTTAGTATCACTCACTTCTTCAACTAGTGATTGTAGTTCTGGAAGGATTGAGAGGGCCATTGAATTGGACATGCGTTTCAAATCTACATAGGGATCTATTCCAGTCATCTTTTGAACAAGCAGGTCTCTATCAGTACCGATGTGGCTAGGAACAGAATCTTCGTCAAAGTTCTCGCCTAACATCTTCAACATAGCAGCTGTTACATCCATCTGAATGTCTGAATCATCAGTCGCCAGTTTAACCTGCTTAATCGCACGTTCGAGAAGACAGTGAGCACACTCTATACTTACTTTCACTTCAATACCGCCTCTTTGAGCCCTGTACCTTTAATTGAAAAATCAAACGGAAGCTGCTACTTTGAAATGGGTTCCACGAGACCCCGAAGTACTTCCTCTGGTTTATCGGACTTTGCCACTGCAGAAGCAAGGAGTACACCTTGTGATCCAAGCTTGATAGCGGTTTCTACATCGGTTCCCGTACTAATTCCAGCACCGCAGAGAATAGCAACATCTTGATTCACTGCACGGATCATATCTACACTATCTGTAATGACTTCTGGCTGAGTTTGGGACACTGAGATACCTGTGCCAATTAGCTCGGGGGGTTCAACTGCAACAGCAGATGGATTCAGACTGGCTGCAGCTACGCTAACAATGGGATTGTTTGTACAGACTATTGTGTAAAGACCTAATTTCTCTGCTTTTCGTACAGAATCTTCTATGTCCGCGAGTTGCATTCGATTCTCTGAATGATTCAGAAGTGTTCCCGCTGCACCATTCTCAACAAGGGTTTCACCAAGTGCGTGTCCAGTAAATCGTCCCGGGTCACCAGCATCTAAATGCTGAGAAAAAACAGGAATCTCTACTGCTTGTGATACTCTATAGATGTCTGCGATCTGAGGAGCAACAATAACAGATACGCTGTACTCATTTGCTACTTTCTCACATATCTTAGCAAGAGCTACCGCTTTTTCTCCAGTTGCCTGTGGATACGTCTTTAGATTCAAAGCTATAACTGGCAGTTCTATCTTAACCATCCTACTACATCCTCCAGAGCTTATTGAATAGCTCCGACAGAGATTGCCAGAGGGTATGCCAATATTAAGCTTGTTTCCCTAGCGAGCTGCGCCAATCAGAAGTTTGAGTGTGGAAACTCTTGCGTATCCTCTTCGATTTAGTTCAGTGATAGGCTTGCGTAGCTCAATCTTGACAAACTTTCCAGGTTCCGGATTTTTGTAGTATTTGAGATAAAGAACTGAGAATTCTGAGAATGAAGCTGCACTCAAGAGTTCAGTTACGACGTCATTCCCAATACGGATGAAAACATCTTCATCAGGGGCTGCACCAGTGGCTATTTCGATCTCACCCATTGGTTTCTTTGCTACCATGAATCTCTCACCCATCGCCATGAATTCAAGCATGAATTCATCAGGAGCCTCAATTGATTGATTGAGCGGTGGTTCTGTGAGCATATACTTCAAACGATCTTGTATGGTCGCATGATATGGCATTGTTACAGTATCCCCTTCAGTAGAGGGGGCTTCAACCTCTTCAGGAACTTCCTCTTCAACCTCAACAGGTGCCTCAACGGGTTCCTCAACGGGATCAGTAGGAGTTTCCTCTACAACTTCTTCAGTTTCTTCTTTTTCTTCATCATCGTCCTTTTTACGACCGAAAAACTTTCTCATCATTTCTGTTGTCACCACATTATT
>DAOWDY010000167.1 GCA_030638785.1 Candidatus Thorarchaeota archaeon | reverse complement strand
CATGTCCTCTATTGAAATATCTCCTGCGACAATTCCCATCAAGGTATTGTTATCGTAGTAAACCGCTCTACCAATTGACATGAGCAGTACGTTATCAATCGGGTCGAGATACGGACCATAATAGACCATATCCCCGAGCCCAGCTCTGATTTCTTGATAGAACTCATCATCTGTAGGATACCATGGTTCATCATTTCGATCTACGTCCGTTCCACCTACAGAGCTACCTGGATAGTTGATCCACAGGTCATTCTCAAATCCAACATATAGCCAACGAAACTCTGGCAACTGAAGGTGGGAATATTGGAACATAAAGTCAAGATTGGAAACTCTTTCCAATGTGTCTTGATTATCAGTAAAGTTTGCCATGTAGTTTCCTGAGTTTGAACCTGGAATATACCAGCTACTATAATTCCAAGAAACTAGTACATCGTATCCTTCCTCTACATGTGTATCATTAGGATACTCTCCTGGGTTTCCATATTCAAAGAACCAATCGTAGTAAATATTCGATCTAGGTTGGTACGTCGAATCAGAATCAAAGAGCTGCTCACATTCTTCTGCTATAGCTTTTACAAGCCCTTCCGCACTCTGAAGTTTTTGCCTGATAACATCTGCATTTTGTTCAGCGGTAATCTTAATGTTTCGCTCAATCTGAATTTCAAGTGCATCAGAGCTTTGGGCGGTTGTAAAACCTCCAATAAGGTCGACAAACTGCAAGGAGATGAATCCAGTGACACCTAGTGATACGAAAGAGATCACCAGGAATGTTGCGATAACGTTTCTTCGGAAACTGCCTTTCTTTTGTGTAACTGCCATTTTTCATTCCCTCCTAATAGTCGTCGGTTGTTCCTCCAACTTCGAGTTGTGCCATCAATACTCCAATCTCTTGGAATGCTTTCTCTATGTCCAGTCGTACATCCCGACTATCAACAACCGAGAAGTACTGCCCTTGAGGTATTGATTCACAGACCGATTCTAAGAGTTCCTCAAAGGTCATCCTTTGACCGGTTCTTTCGGATCTCACATTGGCTTCGATTGGACTTCGGAGTTCCTCTCCTACACCCATGATGATGAGGTTGACATCGAGGTGTGTGTCCCGCATGAAGCCCTCTACTGTGAGAGGACGTTTACGCTTTTGACGCTGTTTCTGAGTCCTAATGCCTTTCAAGATGTCCAATGAAAATCGTTCGGAGCTATTGTCCTGTCCATCAGTGAGTGCTATGACCCACCGATGCTCACTTGATTCAACTAGGTCGAGATCCTGTAACGCCTTTCCTAAGGCATCATAGAATGCTGTCGCATAGTTTGGATGTCTCAAAGAATCAAGAGCCCTCCAAATGGGGCTATCTCTAGGATTCTTGTAATCTCCCTTCTCTGTAAGGGGTAACAACTGCCGATAGGTCGAGTTGAAAACAATGATGCTAACAGAGTCCTGTGGGTTGACCTGACTTTCAAGAATCTCCTTGGCTCCAGTCACAGCTGCTTCGATTCTATCCTGTGCTCTCATACTACCAGAGTAGTCAATAACAAAGATGACACTTTTCTTGAACTGAATGGCTCGACGAAGTTTTTCTGCATCTCTTCTGATATCATGACTTGAATCACCCAGTTCATCAAGAACATCTGCGAGACGTTGCATAGCGTAAACTTGCAGCCAGTATTCCTCAGTGCGTTCAGCATGGTTGACAGCTTCTTGATAAGCAGACTTTGCATTGCTCCATTCACCCTGAACCTCGTAGAATTCTCCTGCGTGATAGTTGATGTAAGCCAGACCGCGTTTATACCCATGTTCTTTTGCAATCCTCTCAGCTTCATCAAACATCGATCTAGCTTGGCTATGCCTACCTTGATTCATCATCACGAGGCCCATGGCGTCATATCGTCGGGCTATACCGCGCATGTTACCAATCGTCTGATCTAACGCGAGAGCATCTTCAAGCTTCTGCATTGATTCGTCATACTCTTTCTTGTCCATGAGTACAAGTGCCATGTTATGGTAGGCTGAAGCAATTCTATCCATTGCATCAGTTTCATCCGTACCACCCTCTTTAGCTTGTTTCAGCAACTCCTTTGCCATTGCAAGGGATTTCTTATAGTACTCGTGAGCATTTCCGGTGTCACCTCTCTGGCGGAAGACGTTTCCAATGTTGAGGTACATGGTCTGCTCACCTACATCAATTCCAATTCTTCGGCTGATTTCTAAGAGGTTTTGGTAATTTGCCAAAGCTCGATTGAGGTCTCCACGGACGAATGCTTGATTTCCGAATCTGCAGGCTTCTTGGAAACTAAGCAGCGCATCAACTGTCGTGCCTACTTCTTCATACATTGCACCGGACGCTGTGATACTTCTCGTGAAGTCCTGTTTTGCCATCTTCTCAACAAGACCCGTCATTTCTCTAATGGGCTCAACAACTGCTCTTCCTCGTCGGTATGATACATAGGAAACAACTACTGCAACACCAACTAAAACTCCTGCTAGAACTATCGTGAGGAAAATTGTCTGATATTCCACCAAAGCAAGAATAGCCTCTGCGGGTGCTACAACTTCTGAAGTAGGCACAATCACAGCTAAGAGGAATCCTGTATTCTCAACGGTTTCGTAAGTGAGGTACCATTGCTCCCCATTCTTTACAAAGGTTTCTTGACCACTACCTGCAACTAATGCGGTAGTCAATATGGAAGAGAATGCTGCAGCTTCTGTACTCGAACTAAACTCAAGCCCAACAAGGGACTCTCGGTCATCAGTGAGAAGTCGATGTGCGAGTACATCCCCGTCATCTTCTAAGATGTACCCATATCCGGTATCAAGAACTTGAATATCTAGGACGCTGGTAAGAATAGTATCCATGGTCACATCCGCAGAAACTACACCAATCAGTGTTCCATTATCAAAGTAAATAGGTCTACCAAGAGAAATTACAAGTCCTGTAGAAGGATCTCCATATGGACTAGTAATAGCGATGCTATTGTCGCTCATCACAAGAGATGCGGCATTTGTATACCAAGGTTCCAACGGTGGATCATAATCATCTTCTGGTGCTAGTGCAGCTCCAGTTTCATCATCCATTCTAAAATATTGAAGCGTATCATATGGGTAGTTGCGAAAGAGATGAGTATCGCAAACCCCTGGATCAAAACCCATGTAGAGCCAAATGTAGTCTTCATTCATCTCATGTAATGACCTAAACACATTATCCATGTTACTTGAGATATTGAGGTATGTCTGTGTTACATCATCTAATGGAAATGGATTACCTCCAGTAGGATAATACGATCTAGGCATGTAATAGGTACTAACATTGTAAGAAATCATACCTGGACTCATAACCACACTATTTTCAAGTTCATAATAATACAAGTCGTTGTATTCGATCCCTGGAACAGACATACCCGTTTCTGCAAGTTCCACCGTGCTATCCCAGTAGTATGAATGCTGGGGCGTCGCACTTATCCTTCCATTGAATAAGTCTTCAGCATAATTCTCCATCAAGTAAACGCCATCAATATAGTTCTGCATCCTTTCTTCGATGAAGAGGGCTGTGTCTCCTGCAATTCTCTCTAGATTGGCAATCTCTTCATTCTCAAGTGCTACCGCGGCATCTGCGGCATTTTCATTTGAAACGTTTACAATCGTGTACGTAGAGATGGCTGAGATGAACAATATTGGTATCAGCGATACTATCACAAATGTAATTACAATCCTTTTACTGATGTCCATTTATCCTACCTACTCCATTATCAACTTAGATTTCGTAATTCAACGTGAAATTTCTTAACGAACTGTTTTGTATCTTGGTTCTTCGAAAGTACAAAGTGGTCATCTGTGAGATTTCCTTCAATGACACCATCTGCTAATAGAATCAGCAGAGTCTGACGAAGAATGTCACGAGGAATGCCAGTTTCTCGAACCATCGCATCAATCTCTAGATGCTTTTCTTTTCGAAGCAAAGCCTTGAGTACATCAGGGACTTCTGCAATCTTTTCCTTTGGCGGCATCACATCTCGAACCCGCTTCCGCTTAACGGTGCGAACAAATGTGTTGTCATCAAGATGTCCCTCAATCTCCTTAGCCTCGATCATTGCCTGAATGGCTCTTCTGAGATTGTATGTGGCTGGACGTGGAAGGGTTCTTCGAAGTATTCTATCAAGGTCCTTCAATTTGATTTTCGAATGCTTGGTGGTTATCGAGTCGATGCTTTCCTTGATGAATTCCTTAGTCTTATACTCGTCAAGCTTTTCAAGTACCGCTCCACAAGAATCACATTTTTTGGCTTCAGGAAGTGCCGGTGCACCACAATTTCCACACTTGATAGCTCTTCTATATAGTGTCCTCTTTGTAGATTCCATCTGCTGCAGAGTTATCCTTTCTGATCGAGTTTCCCGTGCGGTTTCAATAACCTCCCAGAAACTCAGTCTTCTATCATCTGTACTAACAACAAGGTACGCCGTATCTGATACATCATCTGCCATACCAGTTGCAAGAGCCTTTGGACGTCCAGTTAGTTCAATCGTTGAAATTTGCTTGCCTTTAATGTCCCATATTGTGAGTGTTTTAGATCTATCTCCAGTGACAAACATCTTTCTCTTTCCAAAAGAAAGGACACCAAATACAGTTAGGGACTTTCCCAATTCAAGACGTTTTAACTCGTATCCAGCTGATGAGAGTACGATGAGATTGCCGGTTCTATCTGCTACAACAACTTCCATCTCGTTGTCATTTGTGATGTCCTCTAGCCAAACATCTGCAATCGTCTTATCTATGCGTCTACTGAAGAGAGCCACTTTATCATCGTTCCAGAGAATTACTCTCTTGTTCTGAAGAGCAACGACAACTTCAGCAGCATCGTCTCCATCCACGTCTCTCGCATCACAGGCAAGAACTGTAGATTCAAGTTCGATCTTCCACATCGGTCTTCCTTTGTGGTCTACTACAAGAACTCTCTTTCCGATGCCCCCCACAAGAGCATCTTTGCCCTCACCATCGATATCGCCAACAGCAATACAACGGACTTTGCTACTCCAGTTTCTTGAGGATTTCAATGAACCTGAAACATCATAGACTCGCAGTTTATCTCCATAGTCGAGGGCATATACCTGTGCGGAAGCCTGACTTCCTTGACGGATATAGAGACTATAAGCATCTGCAGCAATTGGTACCTTCGCTACCTCTCTCAGCCTCAACTTAACCTTGCACCTTGAGCGTGTATCTGTGTGAGGCCATATAAGTGTTAGATTATTTTGGCCACTCAAGATGAATAACGACTACATATGCAAAACCGGATTTATGTGGAATCCATCTTTGGAGACCTTTGACTTTGGTAGTCGACATCCCGTTCGCGTAGGTCGCTTTCAGATGGTACGTGACTTCATAGATTCTTCTGGATTCTTGGATAAACCGAATGTAGAGATTATCAAACCAAAGCCGCTTTCTGAAGAACTACTCGCAAGAATTCACTCTTATGAATACATTCAGAAGGTCAAGACAATATCAGAAACAGGCGAAGGGGATATTGATATTGACACTCCTGGTTTCAAAGGTCTCTACCCTAATGCACTGATAACAAATGGTGCAACAGTAACTGGTGTAGAGGCTGTTCTTGATGGTAGTGTTAACCACTTCT
>DAOWDY010000112.1 GCA_030638785.1 Candidatus Thorarchaeota archaeon | reverse complement strand
GCCATTATTTTCGCTAGATGGAGTCCTGCCTCAGTGGCATCTTCCATTCCGAAAAGTCTGGCTAATATGCTCATCACTATCACTTCTTTGACACTGGTAGAAGATAGTGGAAGGCCGCGAGTTTCTGCTATTAGGTTTGTGTACTACGCCAAGCTTTTGGATTCGATTATGTGTCTAGAGACTTGACAGCCACCTCAATCGCATCGAACGTCTTCGATAAATCACTTTCAGAGTGTGAAAATGAGATTGCTCCAAGCCCATGATAGCCAAAAACACCTTCCTCCATCAAAATACTCTGAAATTTATCAAGTAGGTCATGGTCTATCGCTTCGCCTATTTTCTGGGCTGTTAGAGGTGCTTCAATCATCTTTTTCAGCATACTGACAAAAATAATAGAACCGGTTCCTGTAGCAATGCCAAGAAATTCCTTCTCATTGAAGAGATTATTCAACCTAGAACGGAAGGTATCACCCATCTGATTCAGTTTTGAATAATTATCCTTTCTTTTGTGTAGCTCATCTATTGCTGCAACACCAGCGACCATTGCCATTGGATGGCTCGAAAATGTTCCTCCGCCAACCCATCTACCTCCTTCAGCCCCAGGTTTTGCTAATTCCATCACATCTTCGCGTCCACCATATACTCCTAGGTGCATTCCACCACCAGCAATCTTTCCTAGAGTCATCAAATCTGGTTTTACACCATACACTTCAGCACCAGCAGAACCAAAGCACAACCGAAATCCTGTGATTATTTCATCAAAAATCAGGAGAATTCCATGTTTTTCTGTCTGTTCTCGGATATGAGGTAGAAAATCTGTTTCAGGAGCTATTCCACCTCCTGCTCCTAATACTGGTTCAATGATGACTGCTGCTAGGTCGTTTTTGTGTTTGTCAAGCATCTGATCAAAGCTGCTTTTGTCATTGTAATCAAATGAAACACCATCATAGAATGGACTATCGGAATAGGGATAACTGATATGAAATCCGACTGCGTCATTACCTCCGTGCCAACCACCACGAGCTTTCGCAACTACTTTTTTCTTCGTGAATAATCTAGCCAGTCGAGTTGCATACATGGTAGATTCACTACCTGTGCTGCAGAATCGTAGCTTTTTCAGTAATGGAATTGCGCTCTGGATCTTCTCTCCAAGAATGACTAGAGGTTCGTTTAGTCCTCCGAAGTGAACGCCGTTCTCAAGCTGTGACTTTAGTGCTTTCTTAACTGCTGGGTTGTTATGGCCCAATATTTGAGCGTAGTGCGTCATCCACCAATCGACAAATTCGTTTCCATCTATATCCCTTATGCAACTTCCATCACCACTGACGATGAAAGGAGGATAGGCACCGCACCTGTCAAGACCGAATGTTCTAATGTTATGATTGACACCACCTGAAAATACCTTAACCGCACGATCCCACAATATTGCTGATTTCTGAGTGGTCTTTTTGTATCTCTCAAGCATGTGCATCTTCCTCCATTCTTCACATGGGTTAGACTAAACAATTACTCATTCTTCCAGACCCTTTGAGTATTTCGAGGAACTGGAAGGTCCTTCATGGTAAATAGTCCTGGTTCTGCATTGATAACTAAGGGAACCATATTGACAGCCATCGCTGCAGTTCCATAGTCGCCCATAACTCCACCTTCAATTCTCTGAGTTAAATTCGGATAGCCTGTAACTCGTATCTCATCGAATTCGTGTTCAACTGCGGCGTTAGCGACGAACTCAAGGGTGATGAAAGTGTTCCCTCCTTTTGCACCTATACTTCTACTCTTCAAACCTACAACATTTCCTTTCTCTATTGTAGCAAAGGATGTTGTAACTGTTTCATCTGCAATTACTGCTTCTGGTGGAAACTCTTCAAAGTGATCTAAATCAAGTCCCAATGCATCACTAATCATCTGCATTGACTCAACAAGACCAACATGCCCCGTGATTCTCTTCTCCTTGATTGCATTGTCGAACTCTTCAACAGACATTCCTGTGCCGACTTTTTTCTGAAAAGATGCTCTCCTTCTGCCTGAGTCAATGACACGTGTTACGTGGATGGAGTCAACCTGTTGACAAGGCGCGGTAATTACAATGGGGAGCAAATCCATCAGATATCCAGGATTAATCCCAGTGCCTACTACAGTTTTCCCTGCTTCGCGAGCGGCTGTATCAATTTGAGAGGATAGCTCAGGATATTTCGAATATGGATATGAAAGCTCTTCACATATGGAAAGAACATCCATTCCTGCTTCAAGGCACTCTCTGATAGTTGGAGTAATCCCCTCTAGATTGGATACAGTGAGAATAAGAGCAAGGTCTGGAATAGAGTCCAACTTGGCAAGAGCATCTTCAACACTACTATGAATACTAGTGGTTGACTCGGTTTCTAGTGTCAGTACTTCTTCAGCGGTCTTCTCCCTAAGTTTTGTATCAGTATCGACAACACCGGAGAGTACAAGATTCTCTCGCTCAATGATGACCTTGGCTATAGGTCGACCAATGGTCCCAAACCCAATTTGCAGAATTTCAAAAGGTCTACTCATAAATCAAGAGAGTTAGTTGGTTTCTATTATCTTTTGGGAGCTAAAGATTATGCAGTCTGTTTGAGGTACACTCCGCACACTTTATCATAGATTGAACTATGTCCAGGCTGAGTAAGATGAATGTGAGATTTAGATTCCGTGGACCTCTCGCGGCAAAAATGTCTTCAGAGGTGTACGAAATAGAGATAGAAGATGGTGGGAATCTACAATCGGCACTTGAACTACTCATTAACAGTCATGAAGAAGTCAGAAACTTCTGGGAATCTCCACACCAGATGGACCGAGAGACCCTCTTACTCAGAAATGAGGTGGATATTGGTCTTCTAGATGGTTTAGAAACTCCACTTGATAGTGGAGATTTACTGATTATTTTACCTCTTGTCCACGGCGGTTAGACATAATCTGCTCCAGCTTTTACAGCCTTTAGATTTAGTTCTAAATACTTTTCAGGTACTGATTGAGTAACAGCCTTCTCAAGAGCTTCGGGTGTGATTTCTTCTATCTTCTTACCGAGTGCACCTAGCATTATCATGTTGGAAATTAGCCGTAGACCCATCTCATCTGCAGTCTTCATAGCTGGAACTTTGACAATTTCAAATCTGGATTCTAACTCGGATGTATCAACAAGATCGGGGTCCACTATGAGTACACTGTTCTCTTTCGCGTCCTGTAGGTACATTTCAAGAGCCTTCTGACTCATCACCACAAAGATGTCAGATTTTCGGACCTTTGGATAGTGAATATCGCCGTCACTGACTATGATCTCGCTCTTGGCAGCAGTTCCTCGAGCCTCAGAACCATAACTCTGGCTCTGAACTGCATTTAGACCTGCAATGACCGCTGCATTTCCCATAATGACCCCTGCAAGGACAACACCCATACCACCAGTACCTGCGATTCGAATCTCTCGCCTCATTGTGTTCACTCCTGAATCTTGCTGAACATACTGTCCATGGTCTCAAGAAGACCTGGATCATCACGGTCAACAAAGACTCCTAGGTCATGGCCCTCGTGTGTAGGAACTGTATAAGTCAGGGGATCGTCTGGTTTTCGAATTGGGAGTTTCTTGAACCACTCTAAGAACTCCTGCTGATTGCCCACCTTAGCCCTCCTTCCATATGCAGTTGGGCACTGGCTAAGAATCTCTACAAATGTGAAACCTTTACGCTGTAAAGCAGTCTTCATGGCTCGAGCAGCCCTGTTTGGATGTGCTGTAGTCCATCTTGCAACGTAGTTTGCACCAGCAGCAGCCACTAGACGTGCGATATCAAAGGGCCGCTCTGG
>DAOWDY010000205.1 GCA_030638785.1 Candidatus Thorarchaeota archaeon | reverse complement strand
TTCACCTGCTCTACACTCATTAGGAAACCTCCACAATTTTGACATGCGATAGGCTTTCCTATTATCTTCGTTACGTCTGTCGCCAGGTCTCCAAACCCAACACGCAGGACGTACGGTATATCGCTCATTAGCTTCTTTGATGCTGGAAAAGCGTCTGAGCTCGTTCTTAACATAGGCATGCAATTATACCTCCCAAAAACTTGTAGGCAATCCTGTGCGAAATCTATTAAGTGGTTCGACCACGAACCTCGGAAGAGAACAACATTTAAACCAGTCAGACCTGAACACAGTTGTAGACCTCTGAAGGTGAAATGAAATGGTGGACAAGGCAAAGATCCAAGAAATCGTCAGTGAAACAATGGCTGCAACTGCAGACATTCAAGGTATGATAGTCTGTGATGCAAAAGGACAAGTTATCTTTGGCCACACCCTCTCGGATGGTATCAATCACGACGATGTTGCCAAGTTAGTTGTGAAAATATCAGCAACCTCATCATCCCTTACCGCTGGAATCGACAAGGGAGGTTTGAAGGAAGTTAGCATTGCTGCAGATGAGGGATACATTGTTGTTCTAGGCGATGTAAAGATGGTCTTGGCAGGAATTGCAGGAGAGAATGCCCGGGAACAAATGGGTCTAATTCGAATGGCGCTAAAGCGCGCCCTTGTTTCAATGGTCGGATAAGCAAGACTGGTATCTGTTCAGCTGTTTAATGGAATATGCAATCTCTAGGAAGAGAGTAGTGTATATCAGAGAACTGGGTGAGGTTCTAATTCTGAAAGCCAAATAGCTTTGACAGTCCGCTCTTGACATGTAGTTGATGTTTCTTCTGAAAATGAAAAAACAATTATCTGATTCTAATGAATTCTAGGAGAGAGATAATTATTTTCTCTCAACGGTTTTGGCATTTCAGAGAGGGGGTAAAAATGAAGGAAAGTGTACCAATTCCTGAAGACAATTCTAAGAGAATTGCTTTTAGATTGGTTGTTCTTTCAGGCATTTCCATTGTGAGTGGTGCTGTCTTGATTCCGCTTACAATTATCTGGTTTGTTCAACCTCCCTCATTCGGATATCTAACTCCAATATTTACCTTGATTCTACTTATTATGATTCAGCTGGGAGTCCAGAAACTGAGATATGGTATGGAGGTGAGGTGGCTATCTATAGAAGCAAGTTTCAACGATTATCTGAGAAATGCGCTTCCTAGTGTAGTCTTCAGTGATATTGTACTCTTGATGATGATAATGCTCATGATTCTAGTAAGCATGATAGAAATCACATCGATTGTTCTCCTACTGATGGCTAATGGATTTCTAGCTTTTATCTTGACATTAGTGATGTTTTTGCTTAGAACTACACCTCGCTTACCTAGAGGCTTTCGTCCCATGAAACCTGATGAACATCCTCTGATATGGAACCTCCTTGAAAAATCAAAAATCGAAGTGCGCTCAGTAGGATTTCTTGATTATCCAGGATTAAAGAAATTCAATGCATTCCAGTGGGGAATTGGCGATAACTCGATCATCGCATTGACTGATGAATTGGAAAATGTGCTGGAGGAGAAAGAATTAGCTGCTGTTGCAGCGCATGAACTTGGCCATGTCTATTATGGGCATTTTCCAAAATTATTGCTCTCATCTATTATCCCGCCCCTATTTCTATCAGACTTTCTGTTGGTCTTCCTTGCTTTAGACCTCGGTTCCACTTTGGCAGAATACCAGAAGGTGATATTTTTACTATGTGTGGGGTTTCTGATTTTAGGATATCCTACCTTGTTTATTCCTTGGATTACAAGAAAATGGGAGGTAAAAGCGGACTTGTTTGCAGCATCATTACTAGGAAAGGAGGCTATTACTGCCGCGCTGCAAAAATTAGTAGAGCATAACATTGTCTATGCCAACATTCCCAAGCGGCTCGAATTCTTGATATCGCATCCTATTCTGAGAACTAGACTCGATAAGATATCTAGTACAGAAGATAGCTGAAGTCGTTCCGTCAATAGACTTCTATCTCAGATGAGAGCATGGGAATAAATGGATCTTCTCCGAATGGCGCTAAAGCGCGCCTTAGTTTCTATGATTGAGTAGCCGGAATATGCAGCAGCTAAACGTTTTTCTACTCTTCAAATGATAAACGAGAATGCCTGAGGAGTATACCCAGATAAGATGGGGGTAATACCACCGTCATACCAACCGTATAAAGCAGTGTATATCTCCTAGGTATGACAGCCACGCCAAATGCTGTTCTGCATGAATGAATCGGAAGTGAATGTATCTTGGTCCACATACAGAAGCTAGTTTGCAAGGGCTTCAAATCGTTCGGACGAGATAGTATTACGATTCGTATGAATCCCGGATTCACTTGTATTGTTGGTCCTAATGGGTCTGGCAAATCGAATGTGATTGATGCTGTTCTTTTTGTGCTTGGGCAATTGAGCGCGAAGACACTGAGAGCCAATGTCTTCTCAGATCTTCTATATTACCCTCCAAAGCCAGACATGCCTCCTAAAGCAACTACAGCTGTTGTTGAGCTTCATTTCAATAACAAGGATAGGAAACTTCAGGTTGATGCAGACAAGGTTGTGGTTGAGAGACAGTTAGATGATAGTGGTAGATCGACATGTAGAGTCAATGGAAAGGTTGTAACAAGAACTGCTGTCCTTGACCTGCTGGGAGGGATTGGTGTTGATCCGAATGGATATAATCTGGTCCTTCAGGGTGAGATTGCTCAGATGGTCAAAGTTAGTCCCATTGACAGACGCAAGCTCATTGAAGAGATTGCAGGCATTTCAGCCTATGATGAACAGAAAGAAAGGGCTCTCAAGAAACTGGCTGAGAGTGAAACAAATCTTGGGAAAGTAGAAACACAGCTCATTGAGAGAAGAAGACAACTAGAGAAACTTGAGCTTGAGAGAGAGGATGCGTTACGATTCACACAAGCCAAGGACCAGATTCAGAAAATTAAGGTGGATAGCGTTGCTTGGACTATAACAAAGGGTCGCAGTAGGACAGTCGCAATCAATGAAACCCTGGCAGAACGTGCTGAAGAGGCTGGAAAACTAGTTACAGAGCTTGAAGATGTAGAGAAAAAACATGAAGTGATAGAAGCAGAGA
>DAOWDY010000192.1 GCA_030638785.1 Candidatus Thorarchaeota archaeon | reverse complement strand
GACTATCGAGTGAAGGGGACATTCTTTCTGAATTCTATGAGGAACTAGGTGCAGGTCTTTTAGGGACCAAGAAAGACAAGATTGATCTCATTAAATCCAAAATCAGAGCATTGGTAGAAAACGCTCATGAAGAGGGAATTAGTGTTCTCCTGTTTCCAGAAATGGCCATTGATATGAGTTATCAAGAGATAATTGATGAGGTGACAAATCTTGCAAAGGAATATGAGATGTATATAATTCCTGGCTCATATCATATTAAGGATCTAAAACAGAACCTCTGCCGAGTTGTAAGTCCAGATGGATTGGTATGGGATCAAGAGAAACACATACCAGCAATAATCCATTTTGATGGAAACCGATTTACCGAAGGTATTGACGTTACAAACTATCCAAGAAGAGTAATTATCTGCAATACAGAGTATGGAAGGGTTGCTATCGCTATTTGTCGAGATTTCTTAGATATGGACCTCAGAGTTGAATTGAAGAATTTTGACCCACCAATCGATCTTGTCTTTAATCCAGCTTTCACACCTGTAACAGCAGATTTTAAGGCCGCCCATTTCGATGCTCGTCGGTCTATCTACGCGTATTGCTGTTTTGCTAATATCGCTGAGTATGGAAACTCAATGATTCACTCTCCTGAGAGAGATAGGATTGAGAGAATCATTCCTCCAGGGAAAGAAGGCATCATATTCAAGGATGTCGATCTTTTCCAACTTCGTGCAGAACGTAAGAAGTGGGAGAGTATTCAGAAAAAGCAGAGATCATTCATTCAAAGTACAAAATTGTAAACTAAGAATTAATTGTGAATTTAATCCGAAGCTCTCTTATGAGTTCATTGAGCGGCTCTGGATTGGATTGTGTGGTTTTTCGAATAATACTAGAATGAAGTTTCATTTCTGGGGATATGCCAAGGTGTGTCATTGAAGTGCAAGAGAAGAGGGGAGCAACATCCATCTTCAATATCCTATTATCTGATACGTCAAGACGTTCTAACAACTCTTTTCCTTCCAAAGGATTCATGTCAAGACTGATTAATTGATTAGCATGAAGAGTTAGCGTTCTAACTTGCTCTAATGCTCTTATTGGATTGAGATCAATGCGCTTCAACTTGTTAGCATGGAGATGAAGTTCCTCGACTTTTGTGCAACTATTAAGAAATTCAAGGTCAACGACACCAAGCTTGTTTGAACTGAAATCTATTCGCTGAAGCTCTCTACAATTAACTAAAGGTCCAGTATTAACTGACATCAGGAAATTCTTGCTTAAATCTAAGACCTTGAGGCTTGTGCAGACCTCGAGAGGAGCCAGATCTATCGTGATGATCCCTCGTTCTGAGAGAATGACCTCTTCAGAATCTTCTGAAACCTCTATCTGCTCCTTTTCACCACTCACTAGTCTTGCAGTTAAGTCTGTCATCCATTCCCGGCCTCCTAGACACACGATTCCTAATAGAATTAACGAATAGATTCACCATAATACTATTTATTTATGTTATTATATAATATATTATAGGAGCAAGGTTCTGAGGTTATATGGGATGAGACTTCCAGGGAGTACCATCGAGGTCACCTTCGAGTCAGATTGTGTGATTGTGCGCGATGACAATACATCTAATATTATCGATATCAGTGGAATGACCTTTGAAGATATTCTCACTGAAGTTCAGACTTTTGCCTACTTCAGAAACGTTAGGCCAGCTCGTCGATTAATCAGGTTTATACTTCTCAGAGCGGGGCTACCGAATCAAGAGGAATTCGCAAAGACTGATGTCCTAGATCAAGAAGATATGGAAACACTTGCTGAGGCCCTAGGTTCAGTTGGTGATTTAACCGATAGATTCTTTTCACCTCATCATAATGAAAAACCTCTATTCGAACAAGATGAACCAGAAGAGAGTCAAGAAGTTGAAGAACCACTCCAGCCGGAGGTTCCCCAGAGCGAAAGATCAGCAATCTGGACACGTGACGAAGAAGTTGAGATCGTCTATAACTTCATGCCAGAAAACATACCGCAACCATCGTCAGAACCAGAATCCCCAGCCAGTGAAATAATTGAATTGGATGATACACCTGTCGAAACAGCTGTTCCAGAACTTCCTATCTTCGACGAATCTTCTTCGGCGGGGTTGAATCGATTAAAGATACTCGTTCTTGGTGAAGAAGGTGTAGGAAAGCAGAGTATTTTGGAACGAGCAGGATTCAGTATCTATGAATCGGCAATCTTTGGTTCACTTCAGACTGATAGTCCCTTAGCATATAGTAGAATATCTGAATTCCAAGATGAAAAGATCAGGATTGATGCATGGTCCCCAGAAGGTGCAACGCAAGCAAGAATACCAAATGAGGAGTTCTATTCGGAAACAGGAGTCATTATTCTGGTATATTCCATGGCCGATAGGTCCAGTTTTGAAAAAATCGAGTTCTGGGTAGAAGACGCCATGATGATGTATCTTACTCCTATTCCCATCATTCTGGTTGCTAACAAAAGAGATCTAGTCATCAGCCCATCCAGTACACCATATGATAGTGTGAGTTCCTCTGATGGAAAAGAACTTCAGAAGAGAATTCAAGAAAAACTCAGTACTCCGGAATTCAAAATGCCTGTGGATTATATCGAAACGTCTTGTATAACAGAAGAAGGCATTGATGACATCTTCAAACTTGTTTACAAACAATGGGTCGACAATGAGAAGCAAGTACCACCTATTGTAGAATCGCCGGTCTAAATTATTTAGTTAGCTACCCTTCTAATGAGTATTCCGCCAATTCCCTCTCAAGTATGAAGTTTGAAGGAAAACGTGCGAAACTCTGGTGTTAGTTACCTGCAGAGTTCATGATATCGGAGTAAATCTCTTTCCAGAATGAGTTTTTCAAAACGCATCAGAACAAAGACGGTATTCTACTATTTGTGTTCGAAGAACACCAGAGAAAGAAAAGAATAACGGGAACACATGTTAAGCAGTAGCGATTCTAAGGAAGCCTAAATGAATAATCTGACAGTATCAGACAATCCAAGATCTGTACATATTTCGAACCTAAAAGAAAAGGAATGAAGGAAAGTGCAGGCGGACCCTTTCGGTGTCGTTGCGCTGTTTAGACCATTTATAATAGATACTTTCTCTATTCTATTGTAGATTAGAGATGCCTTCAACTAGAAATACAAGAATTGCCCTAACATTAATTGTTGCAACTCTCGTCATTGTGACTCCATTAGTTGTAATGTCATTTCTAAACCAGAATCCCCCACCATCAGGTGATGGAGACGATAATGATAATACTGATCCTCTAGAGATTCCCGTTACCTCAGTAAATGTCACATTGTTAAACACTGCAGGCGTAATGATTGAAGCAAACAATATTCGAATCTATATTGATCCTTACCGAATACCAAAAAGCAACTTTTCAGAGTATCCAGCAGATTTGATTCTCATCACACATGCACACGCAGATCACTATTCAAGGTTCGATATCAACGATGTTCTCAAGAATAGTACTCTGGTCGTTTGTCCCGAAAGTATGACAACACAACTTGAGAGATACAATAATAGCTTGGGCGTAAAACCTGGAGATAGTTTTCTGTATAGAGGAATCAACATTACAGCATTTGATCTTTATCTAGATAATTATCCGTCTGGTGCGTTATCCGCACATCCCAAAAATAACAATTGGACTAGTTATATCATCGATATAGACGGTTTCATCATCTTCCATGCAGGTGATGCGAAGTATATGGAAGAGTACGAAGAATTTCCAGTAGATATCGACGTCGCCTTCCTTCCGATATATTTCGATCCAGGATATGGTGTAAAGAATGAATCACTCGCTCCAATAATTCAAGTCATTGAAACGATAAAACCAGATTATTGTATTCCTACTCACTGGTATTTTAGTGACAATGAACTCTTCATGCAAGACTATGTACCACTGTTAGAAGATGACTGTGAAGTAATGAACTTGGGATTCTTTGAGTCCTATGTCTTCACTGTGGATGGCTAAGGAAAAGAAGTTGTAATTGAAACCATGTGAATCCTTTTAGGTATCACTGAGAATGATACCTAGAGGGATTCATTCATGGGTCGAAAATTGGTACTAGGTTCGCTTTTCTTTTTTGTAGCAATTACATCTGCTGCAATATTTGGACTATTGTCATTCATCCCTGGACCCATTGGTGTACTAATTGGTATTTCATCACTACTCTTTCTTCTGATTACTAGACTCCAGTTTCACCTGTCAGGAAATGTGGAATAAAGAAAAAGAATGAAGGAGAGTGCGGGCGGACCCTTGCGGGGCCGTCCAGCCCAACCCAAGTTTCGGTTGAGCCTTCATCCACCGCCAAGCACTAAATCCTTCCTGACCACCTCGTGCAGCTCACCGTCGTCATCCTCGCGAAGGACGACCATGTGTGCCGCACATGATAGTCAGCAGTGGTAACAGCGCACGACCATCTCAATGATGTTCAGATTCTTCACATGTTGAATTACAGAAACGCATCAGGAAGGATATAATCTCCAAGCTCGGTTGGGACTGCAATTAATCTTTCCCGCTGTGCCGATAGTTCTCTGTAAAGTTCCACTGGTGGATCTTCGACACTCTCCTTGTAGATCTTTTCAATCCTATCAAGCTTCGAGAGATATTCAGGAATTCTAATAGTAAATTGTGCATCGTACTCTTTCTTGGTATAATCCTTGTCAAGATAGGTATCAAAGAGACCTTTCAGATCATCGAACAAAGGCAGAAAACCCGTTGGGGCTGTTATTGCTTCAACTTCTCCATGAACTCTGAGTTCCATCCACTTGAGCCAAACCTGTTTGTCAGACTTATCTGTAATGAAATCGCCATCCTCATTCCTGAGGAAATAATTCACGGCAAAGATACAGGGTTTGTGTTCAGAATCATTTACAAAATCAAGATTGTTCCTGATATAATCCTCTAGAGGTATAGAGAGAAAGTCCAGGTTGGAGAATGGATTGAATTTCCTTACCCCACTTGGTCCTAGTGTTGCAGCGGTGGTTTCCGACTCAAGGCTAGCACCCATCGTTATGATACCTTGCGTCCAATCTAATGCCTGCTGAACAGGAACCCATGTATCTGAGTCTCGACCTCCATAGATTATCCCCCCAACCTCAACCCCTCTAGGATCGTCAAGACAACCATCTAGGTTGGTGAGTCCTTCAAGACCAACTGTATATCGAGCATTCTTATGGGCATAGGGGATTTCCTCTCCGTAGCGGTCAACCTTACCCTTGAACCATCCACCTGAATGGTTTGCACCCTGTTCAGGATCTTCTCTCCCGTCGTCAAGCCAACGGGGTTCAGTATCCTCTGTTATAAGAACGTTAGAGAATATTGCTGGCTGATTTGAATGAAGAACATCCCAGATCACTGGGTCATCTTTCGCCGTGACTGAGCGGATGATTCCAAAAATTCCACGTTCAACATTGACTGCTCGTACTTTCCCATCAAGTACTCTGAGGTATGCCAAGTCGTCACCCACGATGGTATTTCCGCGTACCATCGAAGTACTTGTCTTGCCGCAGCCGGAGGGATATGCCCCTGTGAAGTAAGTCTTGCGTTCATGAGGTCCATGGACAGCCATGAGGAACATATGCTCCGCTAACCACCCCTCTCTATCTGCTTTCCTGATTGCCAACCGCAAAGCAAGCTTCTTCAGACCTATTGTATTTCCCGCATATTGTGTATTGACACTATAGACAGTATTTTCCTTGTAGTCAATCATAACACCGCGCTTTTTCCAGTCAGTGCTGACAGAGTGGATGAGCTTCCCAGAAGAGTGAAGCATCCAGAAGATCTCCTTATCTTCCGACATTCTTCTGAAGTAATCGTATCCAGGTCTATAGAGTAGATCCTCACTATGAGCCACATAGAAGGAGTCAGTAATCTGCACTGCTGGGATTGAGAAGGGCGAATCAAGAGGTCCCAAAGAAAAGAACCTCACAACCATCTTCTTGTTCTCCATACTCCCTTCAAGTCTCTTACGAACAGTTTCGAGACCCTCCTGTCTATCATGTTGAGTCAGTTGTTTACCGAGACTCTCGCCCTTTGGAACTAGATACACTGTCCGTTCTTTGTCCCGTGCTTGGTCGAAGTATCCATCAAAATGTACCGTATGATGAGGATTTGCCAGAGGCGTTTCTTCTCCACGAGCGATTGCTGTCCGCCGAATGTATTCAGTGTCCATCGTTGAGTCGTTACAGATGAAGACTTTCATTGGCTTACACAGCTGGATTGCATCAGCAACAAATTTGTGAACTCGTCTATTTGGTATTGCTAGAAGCTTTCTGAAACTGGCGTCTGTTAACGCACTCTCAAGAATAGAGATTGAGTCATTCAAGTTAGCATCCCTCCGGAACTCATCAGATTCCTGCACATCGTTACCCCTCGTTTTGAATATAACAGCCACGCCAGCTGCAACTTGTGAATAGATAGGTGACATTTGAGAGCCAATATGCATGGACAAGCATGTCGGCAAGGGCAACACTCAAATGTGAAGGGCTTGCGAATCGCCTCAGTCAGCCTTGAGGATAGGCAGAGAACACAATGTTGGTGCTTTCTAATGCTGAAGGAGTTCACCTACGAGGTACCTAAGATCGAGCGCGGTTATGCCAACCAGACGCTCTATGTAAATGTGGGCACAAACGAGATCAAGATCAAGCCAGTGGATGATAAGATGAAAGAAACATTCACCGGCGGGAAAGGATTTGATCTCTGGCTCATGTGGAATGGTCTTCCCAAAGATCGTGTAGTGAAATGGGACGACCCTGAAAATGAAATATGCATTGCAACTGGACCACTCGGTGGTGTCACTCAATATCCAGGTGCAGGGAAATCCATTGTGACTTCCATCTCTCCAATGACGGGTATTCCTATCGACTCCAACGTCGGTGGCTACTTTGGACCCCATCTCAAATTCAGTGGGTTCGATGCCATGGAGCTTCAGGGGAAGGCAGACAAGGACGTATACGTATTCATTGATGGCGATAAGGGGAAAATATCGATTCATGATGCTACAGACCTTCCTGACACAGCCTATGAAATAACACGTGTACTCTGCGATAGACATACCGAGAAAGATGGTAAGGATATGTCAGTCGTGACATCGGGTCCAGCTGCTGAGCATGCATGGATGGGTTGTTTGAATTTCTCTTGGTGGGACATGCGCCGAAATATACCACGATACAAGCAAGCGGGTCGTGGGGGAATTGGTTCAGTCTTCAGAAATAAGAACATCAAGGCATTAGTATGTAAGCTGAACAAGATCACCATTGACATGAACGGTCCTGCAGATGAAGAGGCAGTAAGGAACGTTGGGAGAGAGCACTCCGGAGAAATCCTAGAACTTGACAAAGTACAGAACAGGATGCGAGTAATCGGAACAGGCCACCTTCCAGTCATCATGGATGAATTCGATTTACTACCAACACGTAACTTCAGAACTGGTAGCGACCCTGAGGCAAAGAACCTCTTTGGCGATGTCTGGGAGAAGCTATTCAGCAATCCAGGCAAGGGATGGGACGGATGTTGGAGACCCTGTGCAATCAACTGCTCACATTGCATTGAAGGTTTCAAGCCTAAGACTGGTTCTTTCAAAGGCCAAAACGTTCTTGTGGATGGTCCAGAATACGAAACCATCGCAGGGTGCGGCTCCAACATCGGAGTCTTTGATCCACATTACGTTGCAGAGTTGAACTTTTACTGTGACGCCTACGGTATCGATACAATCTCATTCGGGACAACCATGGCATTTGTTATGGAGCTTACTGAGGAAGGTCACATCGATGAGAAAGCAACCGGAGGTCACAAGCTCAAGTGGGGTGCAGGGGATGAAGCTCTTGCAATACTGCATGAGATGGCGGAGGGCAAGGGATTTGGCGGTGAGCATTTCGGAAAGGGAACCCACTACCTCAAGGGATACTTTAGCGAGAAGTTCGGTGTTGATAAGCAAGTCATGCAGGACATCGGAATGGAACACAAGGGTCTCGAATACTCTGAGTACGTGACCAAAGAGAGTCTTGCACAACAGGGCGGTTACGGACTGACCCTGAAAGGCCCACAGCACGACGAGGCTTGGCTCATTTTCTTGGATCAGGTACACAATTACATGCCAACCTTCGAGGACAAGGCGGAGGCGCTTCACTACTTCCCGAATTGGAGAACTTGGTTTGGTCTGAATGGTCTCTGCAAACTGCCGTGGAACGATGTAGTCCCAGCAGATAACTCGGAAACCAGCGAACCAGCAAAAGTCCCAAAGCATGTGGAATTCTATGCTCGATTCTTCGAGGCAATGACCGGTCGACCCACAAAGGGTGAGGACCTCATCACAATGTCGGAGAAAGTATACAACTTCCAGCGTATCTTCAATATCCGACAGGGCAAGGGTCTCCGAATTAATGACTCTTACATTCCATACAGAAGTGCTGGTCCTGTTACAGATTGGGAATACGAATCCCGGCAGGACAGATACGATGGTCAACTCAAGGAGATCGGTGTTGATATCAACGGCATGTCAACTACGGAGAAGAACAAGAAGCTTCGTGAGTACAGAGAGGAGCGCTACAGACTTCTTACAGATGCCGCTTACAAACGACGCGGCTGGACGAGGAACGGAGTTCCCACGATGGAGAAAGTCAAAGCTCTGGGACTTGATTGGATTCCTGAGGTCGTTGACATCGTTAAGAAACATGAGAGTTCTGAATCACCCAAGGATACACTTCCAGCTAGCGATGATGCCTGGAAGTAGAAGAGAGAAATAGAGGGAGGTTTTCCTCCTTCTTTCGATTTTCAAGAATTCGATATTCACACGGCATTATTGTTGAAGTTCTATTCATCCTTTAGAGAAGCATTCATAAACTCTGAAATGAATGTATACCGGTTGATAGAAAATGAAAACAATTGGCTATTTCGAAGGGACAAACCCTGAAGTGTTGTCAAGACTTGTAGCAGAAGGATATCATACTCGTCCCATTGCAAATCCATGGGATGGACACGGTAAGATATGTTCTCAATTGGCACCCGGAGATGTAGACCTCATAATCGGATACCTACACAAATTCATGTCCCCAGTTGGGACAAGCAAGACGGAATCGGGAATTCCGGAACTAAGGACTATTGATCCACCAAAAGACATCTCACCATTCGACCTACTGTATCCAGCAAAAGCAAACAATATTCCAGTGCTTGTAATCATTCCTGATGATTGTCATAAGGAAGCAAAAAGCCTCTTAGGAGAGGCAGCAAAATTCGTAAACTTTGTTTCTCCAGACAAGCTTGAAATCAGTGCAATGGAATTACTACAGAAATGAAGTAGATTATTAATAGGGTCTGATTCCTATTAAATTCGAGTCGGAAGGAACCATCATCTATTTCCATCTACTATTTTCTATCAGGCAAACCCAATACATCCAGAAAGTATTCATCTAGAATCTGTTGTACAGGACCAAACAAATCATAGTGAATGCACCCGACAGAAGTAGTAAGGCACCGAGTGGCAAGCCCAACCCAATTAAAACACCGACCAGTATGGAACCAAGCATAACTCCACCATCCCAACCTGCCGTGACTGTTGCCATAGCATTAGCCCTTCTATCCGGAGGAACTGATACTGCTGCAAGAGAGAAGAAACCAATAGATGAGAAGGAGATTCCCACGCCTAGAATAATAGCAGATAGACTGTAAGTGATGATGTCAATTCCTAGAGAACCTATTACTAGTCCAATTGATGCAATGATGACCCCTAGGAAACTGATCTGTTTGTAACCATGTCGATCAGAAAGAGGCCCTCCTATCATGGCACTAACAAGTTGACTGACTGCAAGAAACGCAAGGTACAGGCCAGGATTCAAAACTCCATGAAGAGGTGCTAGACTGGGAGAATAACTCATCACAACACCAATATCAAATGCAACGAAAATGATGGCGATTGTTGGTAGCAGCGCCTTCCTTTCAATGATGCTACTCTCATTGCTAGTATGTTCGAATTGCTCTTTGTTTTTTCGAGTTGAACTCCACAGAATGACACTTGCGATAATAACAAATGCACTACCAGCAATGGAGATAAGAAACATCAACTCGAATGATACACGTGTCAGGTCGGAAACGATGTCGCTCCCAAAGTATGGAAAGAAAATCATTGATACAAAGTTCATGGAGTTCGCGTATCCAATAACCTCGCCCATTCTTGAATCAGGTGCAGCCCTGACGAGCATTGTATAATATGCAACATTGGAGAATGCAAAACCGATACCATGTAATGCTCGTAGGATGTATATCTCAGTTGTAGAGAGGGACAAATAGTATCCATACATTGCAAGAAGTATCAGGCAGGCTCCAAGAACAAACACTAGTGCATCATTTACTCTACCTAGGAGTCTTCCTGAAACTAGACGGAACAGCATTGCAAAGAGTGTGAAAATTCCAAAGGAAATACCAAGTGTTGAGAGGTCTCCGGAAATGAATTCTACATATGATTGTAACGCACTTATGGAGAAGTTGTTCACAATGAAAAGTAATAGGACTACGAATAACACTGCAAATACAAATCTTGGTAGTTTTGCCCTCTCGCTCATATCGTACTCCTAGTCTTTCGCATTATAGCCCTCTCATAAACCAGTCGATTGTTGGCACCCAATTTAGTATAATTCAAGATAGCTTTGTTATTTGATCATTAGCCTATTAGAGAATCTATTGTTTCAAATCAATATAGAAAGTTACACTTCATGAGAAACAAACTTGTAAGATATCGGGAGATCGTTTGTAATAATGTGAGAGGGATATCACGTGGGATATTTGTGTGGGAGGAGAGGTAAAATTAGTGTGTGATATCCTTCTCTTGAACCCCATCTTCTTGAATCGGTGGTGAAACGGTCCCCAGTTGGTCCCGATCGCAATCCTCGCAAATGGCAAAGGAGCCATCTCCAAAGCGTTGTAGATAATTTCTCAGGTAGGATGGAAGTTCGTGTGTTGCAGGAGTTTCCAGGTTGGATTCTTCTTCGAAGAATTCAAGAATAGGAGGAGGATAGTTATTCACTGTAAACACCTTGTATTATTTTAGTTTATCTTTATTTATTAAATGATTCTGTATATATAGAAATAATAAAAAGTACTTAGTTCCAGCGATCATAATATCTACTCCGCTAATCTGGCCTGAAGAATTGTAGATTTGCATCTGGTGACCGATTCTTTGACCTGTTCGATTAGTTGTTGTTGGTTGTGAAAATCATAGGCCATGCTCATTAGTTCTGCACTTCCGCTTATGATTTGGAGCTGATTTGCGATGTCATGAGCTAGCATATCCATATACAACGATGCTTTTTTCGACTCTTCTGCGAGTTGTTGCTCTGCGAGTCGCTGATTAGTAATATCCAGATTATATTCAATCATCTGGATTATGTTACCTTCAGCATCAAAGATGGGATAACCATGAACCTGATGGTATCGTATAGATCCATCACAGTAATAGTGTTCGTGTTCCACGACAATTGGGCGACCAGTGCGTTTTACCTCTGCGAGAGGACAAGGATGGTCTAAACCATCGCAAGGTATTTTCCTCCTGTGAGTTAGACTGAAGCAGGTCTGATTTTCCGGTTCCGAGCTCATACGGGCAGCTTTGTTCGCCATTTTTATTGTATAATCATTGGCATCAATAATATAAAATGGATGAGTGAGCGACTCAATAACACCTTCTAGAAAATCACGTTGATTAGCTATCTGAAGTTCAATCTTTCTTCTTTCTGTACTATCAACAAAAAATGAAGCCATTGTACCTGGAGATACCTGAAATGCTCTAACCTCGAAAACGCCACTGATTTGACCGTCCTCGTATTCGATGGTTTCTGTACTCCATGGCTTGCCTGAAAGAGCTACTTCTCGATACATAGCGGGAATCTCTGTGTGAACAAGTAGAGGGAAAGCCTCTTCGATACGCTTTCCAATGAATTGTTGATTATCTACATCAAAAGTCTTGTCAGCAGCAGCATTGGCATAAATGAAAATCAGATCTCCCTTTGCTGTCAGTTTATACATATGAATCCCAATTGGTGTTGATTCTATAATAGCCTTGAACCCAAAGTTGTCCATCTGAATTGCGGAGATGGCTACCTCAGATTTCTCATGTTTAGATTGACTAGTTGAATCTAGAAACTCCAGTCCTTCTTGTTGTGACAGCTGCAAATGCTTGATTTCTTTGCACATTTTTCCTACAACTCCCCGACTTTTTCATCAAACACACCATTTCGATTTATGATTCAGCCATCTGGAACTAGCTCCCTTCAAGGACAATACGTACATTTTCAGCAGCTTTTTCCAGCGTAACTTCAGCCTTTTTTGGATTCATCCCCTTTCTGATAAACGAAAATCTTCCGTTATTGCTCTCATTTAGAATTGCTCCGAGTCTAAACCATCTGTTGTGTACAATGAACTCTCTCACAGATAGCATTACACCCATCGACTTAATCGATGTTATTTTCGGATGCTCTATCCCAAGATTGCTATTGACACGTTCGGCGGTAGAGGAAAGTAATGAAACCATTGCCGCAAGAGTTTGGTCCGATGACCCGTCTGCTGTTTTCGCAACTATGATCATTCCTCTATCGTTTGTGACAACACAGCTAGTGATACCTCTCTGAGGGTCTTCTATCAGTCTGTCAACTATCTGTCCTAATCGATCAAGTTTTCCAATACTCACCACAATTCACTCCCTAAGTAACAGTATGCTCGTGTAATTTCACATCCCATAAACGTACGACTTCGTCTATCTTATTCCCAAGGTTCTCAATCTCAAATGTTACTAGACCCAATCTAGCACTACTTGGAAAGATACACGCCAACATCACATTCTCTGCAACATGTCTTAGAAGAATGGAGAAAGATGTATGATTATTCTCATCTTCAGCATCGACAAGAATCTGTCTAAACAATTTTGCACTATCAACAAGTCGAATAAAATCCTCAGAGATAGTGATAAGCCCAACAGACATACTACTGAATGCTACCTCAATGTTCTCTGCCATTTCTTCATGACACGGTCGGTGTGCTAAGATGTAGCCATCCACAGTAAATACCATAAGTCCCCACACTGGGACACTGGCTTCAAATTCTTTGAGCAGGTTCCTGATTTGCGCCACAGGAGGAATTTCAAGTTCTTCTATTGCCATAAATAACATCTCCTAGATTCTAACCTCTTGAGTAACAGCCATGTCATTACTAATCGCACTGTCATCAGCTGCCATGTCGAGCTGTCTTAGTAAGAGAATTAGAGCCTCAGTCGATGACTCTAGGTTCTTGGCGGACATACCCACAACATTAGATAGACCCAACCAGTCCGCAACTAGAGTTGGAGAAACTGCATCATGCCGATCTTGTTTATTTGCTACTGTAACCAGTGGTATATCTCCGAAAGATGCCCGAGCTTCAGCTAAGATCGCACAAGCATCTCCAATCATTCCGGGGTCTGATGAATCTACTACCATCAATACACCATCCGTGTTTACCCGCATGGTGTCCCTTACAAACTTGAAATGAAGCTGCCCAGGAACGCCTCGCAGCTCAATCTCTTTCGCAATCCAACCAGAGTACTCTGACGCTTCGCGCAGAAATTCTTTCTTTGGAACTATAAGACCCAATCGATTTGGATCTTTTCGAACCCAGATGACTCGCCCAAGATCGAATCCGGTAGTAGTGGTACTCTTCTCACCCCTGTACTCCTCCTTCATTTCACGTTCCACTGATATCGCATCGGGATCGAGCGCGTGGATGAGAGTAGTTTTGCCTGCTTGGAATGGACCGGTTACGTAAACCTTGTAGTCATATGACTTTAGTTTTCTCAATGCCATTTGTCCCGCCTCCATGTAGAGAATAGATAGAAGGATCTTGTTCCTAACAAAATCCTCTACAGTATATTGGTTATCTCTGAAACTGCTTTATCCATCTCGAAGTCAATCAGGCCAATCTTGGCATCTTTTGGCGCTGTTGCGATTAAGGAAACATCAGAGATTTTTCGAACAATTACAGTCTTGTTGCTCCCTTCAATAACAATGCTGTTTGGATCGCCGGATCCTAGAGCGCTACCTACTCGAGTTCCAATGGAAACAAGAGCAGCAGCCATTGCTGATACCGCTTTGTCATCAACACCCTTGTGCAGAGCAGCAACCATAAGTTGACCTCTTCCACTTACTAGGGCACTACCATCAACTTCACTGTCCTGTTCAAGTTGTTTCAATATTTCAGAAAGTTTTTTGATCTTTGCACTCATTTTTCATCACCAATCATGCTTCACTTGGATGCATAACGAAATTTGCCTCCTCATTGAGGACTTTCCCGTAAAAAGCACAGGTTACACAATTTGCGAACTTTGAAGCGAATTCGGCTTGAACCGCTCCACCACAGAGGGTCCCAGCAATAGCCCAGCACACACGTCCACCGTTAGTGCCAGTATTCAACTTGTTCAAGGCGGTTTCTGTTGAAGCTGGACAAACTCCTAGTTCATCAGCTTTTTTACCACCTGCTTCACGTCCGCATTGCATGAATTCCCAGCAATTTGCCCTTCCCATTGAGTCAGGATACATCACAAAGTTATCTTCCTCTTTGGATATGGTATGATAGACTTCGCATAAAATGCAATTATCCATCTTTGCAGCAAATTCACCTTGAACATCTCCACCACATAGTGTGCCAGCAACAGCCCAACAGACTCTACCGCCGTTTTCACCGCTATTTTGTCCGTTAACACTTGTTTCTGACGCTGCAATACAAATACCGAGTTCGACAGCTTTAGCTCCGCCAGGCTCCCGTCCACAGTTCTTCATTTGCCAACAATTTTGCTTACTCACTTTTTCAACACCCCTGTATTTGATACCGGGTTTACTTACGCTTGACAGATACACAAAGTTTCTGTCTATACACAATGGTATGAAAATTAGTATATAATTATTTCTGCTATGTCCGAAATAACTGAATTAACTGTAATTTCCGGATATTTATGGTGAATGAGTGATTACTTCTTCTTTTGGTCAGTTGACATGGAATCATGCATTGATGCTTCCGATAGAACCTGATCTGAACATCCGGAGAGGATTCGCAGGAAACGTTCTGCCTCTTCAATTGAATTGTCCAGAATTCTTAGAGCATCTGAACCATCTAAAGCAGAATTCTTGGTAGCTTTTAGTTCACCTACAATATCTTGGAGTTGAACTACAAGTCTGCGTAGACCAAATAAGACCAGGCCTGAGAGCCCTCTGTTTACAGTGTGCAATGTTCTACGTCGTCCTCGAACTTCATCACTGGTATCTACTTTACTTTCAACAAGGCCCAACCCAATAAGCTGAGACATGATTGCGCTTATGCTGCTGCGAGCAAGTCCGGTCGCATTTCCAATATCTTCTGGTGAATGCGGCTCTCCAGTCCACTGGCTCTCAGTGAGCAGATAAGCCATTACGTTGCGGGCAGAATCTGAGAGACCCAGCCAACGGATATTATTCCTATATGCTCTAAGCATCTCATCGTAGGTGGGTGAATCCCGGTTGACCATAGTTTCCACAATCTAAGAATATCGAAGGCAGTTCAGACAGAACTAACCTTCTCTGCATTAACTCTAGATTTCTATTTATTTATATATTGCGGTAATATCCGAAATAATGAGTAAACAGGGACAGGTATTCCTAAGCGATTTCCGAACTTGGAATAGTGATGGCTAGAGCAGTTAGTGGTCCTTCAAGTAGTTCAATTGACCAACCATGTGCACCCACGATTCGTCTGACGATATCAAGGCCGAATCCCCTAGATTCTTGATCTATTATAACTCTACCACTGTTAATTCTTGAACGAACATCTTCCGGAAAAGGCAGTCCATTATTATGAACAATAATCATTACGTGGTCATCAATATCCTTGTATCTGATTTCAACTTTGGAGGGATTTCCATGTTTCACAGCATTATCAAAAAGATTCTGAAAGACCTGCATGAGCTTGGTCTTATCAGCACGAATCAGTGGGAGAGAGTCCTGTTGGACCTCAATGGTATCAGGAATATGACTCTTAGCAAGTATCGACAATAGTTGGCCAAGGTCTACAACTTCCTTCTTCTCGATAACAAGGCCAGCGTCAGCTAATGATACAGAGTGTTTGAGGAGTTCTCTCATTTCCCGGATAAGTTGATGTACCTGATGGGTATCAATTTTATCAAAATCCATTGCTAACTCTGTTGTCGCACCATCAATTTTCAAGAGGTAATTACTAAAATCATGACTCATTTGGTGGGCAAAACGACTAAGTTCCTCTTTCTGTGCCCTTAATTGTTCTACCGCATCCCTCTGTTCGGTAACATCAAGGTTATACTCAATCATCTGAACTACTTCGCCCTGGTCATCGAATATTGGAAAACCATGAACCATAAACGTTCGAGGAATTCCATTCACATCGTAATGTGTATGTTCAACGATTGTTGGCTTCTTTGTTTCAATCACCTCTTCCAACGGACATGTGTGGTCAACTCCTTCGCAGGGTTTGACGTCTCCATGAGTCAATGAATAACATGTCGCAGCGTTTGATATGGGTCCCAATCTAGCTGCTTTGTTTGCTAGCATTATTGAATAATTACTGGCGTCTATAACGTAGAATGGATGTGTCAGTGATTCAATAACTCTTTCAAGAAATCCACGATGTTCCTCAACTCGCTCTTCAGCAATCCGTCTTTCTGTAAGGTCAGTCGCAAATGCACAGTTATACTCTTTTCCTCCAAACTCAACAAAGTTAAGACGGAGCTCAACTGGGATGATCTTTCCATCCTTAGATCGATGTTGTGACTCAATTATGAATGATTTTTTCTCCTTAAGTTCTATCCAGTGCTCAGGCCATATCTCTCTAGTGAATAGAGGGTCGATATCATGCACAGTCATAGTAAGCAGTTCTTCGCGTGTATATCCTAATGAACGACAAGTAGCTTCATTTACGTAGATGAACTTTGCATCCTCCCCCATCCAGAATGCAGCATCTGATGTACGATCTATAGCGAACTGTGTGAATCTCAAGTCTTTTTCGATATTTGTTGATTCAGTGATATCTCGTATAATTGTCACTACTTGAATTGTATCGTCCTCAGAAATAATCGGAACTTTTTGCGTTTCGGTTATTATGAGATTGCCATCGATAAGATTGGACTCAGTAGTCGTTAGTGTTTCACCGGACTCAAAGACTTGGTTGTATTCGTTTTCAACCTTTCCAGATAGGAATGGAAAAACATCGAAAAGGTTCTTTCCTATTATTTTTGTATCCATTCCAAGCTCTTCAATCCACTTCTCAAGAGATGGATTGAGAAGTTGTATACAAAGGTCCTTGTCGACAACATGAATTCTATCACCTAACGAGTCCAAAGTATGTCGATATTGTTGCTCGCTCGCGATAAGTTCACTTTCTGCTCTTTTCAAGGCTTCTTCGCTTGCTATTTGTTGTCTCACATCTTCAATCATAAAAATGGCAAATTGAATAAGTCCATCAGGCCCTTTCACTAAAGAGACACTAACATGTGCACAAACTTCATCTCCATTCTTTGCTAAGAAGCATCGTTCCATTCTTGATGTTTCTAGTGTCCCTCCAATCATTTCTGTTACAGAACCGTCATTTTCTCCATCTTTAGGAGACACCATCATCGATGATAGATTCATCGCTTTGAGTTCGTCTTTCGAGTATCCAAGCATATCAATTAGGGATTGGTTGGCGTCTGCAATCATTCCATCTGGTTCCACTTGAGCGACCCCAATTGGAGCTTTCTGGAAAATTGCGCGGAATCTCGTTTCACTTCGTCTAAGAGCCTCTTCAACTCGTCTTGTTGATACGGCCCTTTTGATATGATGAATCAGTTCTGTAAAGAGATCTTGGAAATCCATCTCACCCTTCTTCAAGTAGAAGTCAGCACCCAAGTTGAGGGCTCGAATTGCTACTTCTTCCCTTCCTTGACCAGTGAACATCACGAAGGGGGCTATGTTGCCTGATCCCCTCAGCCATTCCAAGAGTTCAAGGCCATTCATCTCGTTTGGCCCAAGATAGTAATCGCACACAATGGCGTCAAAAACAGTTTCTTCAATTAACTGAAGAGCATCTTGAGCTGATTCAACAGCAACAATATGAAGCTCAGGATGTCTCCTCACTAGATGCTTCTCAACTAGCAATAGTAAGTCTCTGTCATCATCAACAATGAGAAGCTTGATTTCTAAACTCAACAGACTCACCCTATTCAACAACAACCAAATCCTTCACTGATAATAAATCAATTTGGGACAATTAAACGACAACAACTAATCAATTGGTGCAGAAGAGATCGAATTAACGAATTTATCGCGGCTATATTCATCTCCTCATCTTACTCAATTCAAGTCGAAATAAAATCAAGAGAGGACACCCATAAGGAAATTCTATCCACTAGTCAGTATATCTGAGTAATGTAAAAGAGATATCCACCTATCCCTCACAGATGTTGTTATTACTGAACTACCTGAAATCTATTTTAATGGCAATTAGACAATTATAGTAAATTTCTGGAGGTGAATGCCATTTGTATATCCCTGAAGAAAGCACGACAATGTTGGTCGAAGTGCAATTTACAGTTCTTCCTGAGGATGAATGGCTCATTGGACTTGCAGACCTTGCATATTTCCAAGGAATTGGTTTCTCCATGCCAATTCCATTCGACTTCGATCAACACTTTGTTGGTGACCCTCCAGATATCAGGGCAGACGAAATATCTGTTATCGATTCAGAAATCGAGGACCCATTCATCAAATCCGAAAATACTGAGGTGTTGCAGGGGGTGTCCATCGTCGCAGATGAACTCCCATCACAAGAACAGGAAGATGATAGAAGACGATTCCCAATGGTTGGTCCAAATCCTGTAGTTCATCAAGACGAAACACCAATTCTATTTAGCCTAGATGATCCTGATGTTTCATCACTCTACGCATTTCTTCCAGGACTCTTCTACTGTTCCAAACATAATTGCTCTGTCGACGGTATTGTAATTGAAGTTTCACAGAACAGAATTTTCGATATGACATTAAGCAGTTTTAGACCTGAATCCATTCGCTCTTTTGATGGGACTCGAGCTATGGCAATCGATGAAGATGGCATGCTCACTGATGTTGAGATTTCCATGTCAACCACGGGCAAGTTCTCAACGGGAATCTCAGTTGGTTCTGATAATGACGTAGAAGACAATGACTCTATCCAAAACCAACAATCAATGGAACATACTGCATTTTCTCACGAGATCAAGTTAGCTTCAAAATTATCCGATTCGTTCTCACCCGATTCCTTAAAGACTGCATATGTGTCAGGTGCGATTGTTACGGGACAGCTAATGACACTACTTCATGACATTGAAACAAATGGAATAGAACCAAGATGTCGCCTTTATCTTAGAAACAGGCGATTTCCGAATGGCACCGTCATTGATGTAAGGTACAAATCTCTCGATTCAATTATTGATCTAACATCACTGTCAGGTATTGAGTGTCCAAAAGATGCCACTATTGAATTGGAATTAAGGAAATTGGCATTCGCAAGATTGGTTGGACGGCATATGGAAGTTGATATTGAGAAGTCGGTGATTGATACACTTAATTTTCTGCGTCAAAAACTAGGCCAACGACCAACAAAAAATCTCCTGCTCGAACAGGTATTCCAGAATAGGAGGTTATGACATTGGGTCATGAATCGCAATATCAAACAGCGATGAGCGAAATCAAGTTGTATTTCGTGGGTGATTTAAGCATCAATCCTTTTGATATCGCGGAGATTCTTCGTCCATTATTTCAATCACTCATTCATGAAATTGAATTAAAACACGAACAGTTCGGAGAAGATCTTCACGAGTTCGCTGAAGCCCTCTTTTTTGAAATTTGTATCCGACTTCTAGATGACCTTGAATTGTATCAATACTCATTGGACCTCCCGTTGGTATCCAAGTATATCGCCTGTGAGGCTGCAGTTTCATATAGCATGTCAGGAGTTGTTGATGCTCTGGATGAAGAGTTTAGAACCTCTCGGATTGGTGCGGCTTATCTAGGCGCAATGCTCTACTTGATTACTTTCGAGCTAAAACAAAAACAGTCAGGAATTTCAAATAAATAAAATCAAGACATAGAGGTAATATCCGAAAGAGGGTGGACGTGTTCAACAAATGCTTGAAACCTTCACCAAACATTACCAATTTCTGTTCGATAAGAACAGGTTTATTTCATCAGCAGCCTGAGCGATTGTAGCGTATTCATCTGGATCGCTATGCTTCAAACTATCTAGTGTCTGATCAATAGCCAGTGATATTCTATTGATTTGCTCCAATTTTCTTTTTATTCCCATCTTAAGGATATCATGAATCCCTACGCACATTACAAAGACAGATTTCCTCCGACCACGTCTTTGTTGAATAGCATTAGTTCTCCTCATAAGAATTCCAAGAGATTCCAGATGGGAGGAAACTGAGGAAACTGTACTTGGTGACAATTTAGTGGCATTACTTATTTCCTTGACGGAAAGCCCTTCAGATGATTCTTTCCTGTAGAGAACAGCCATTATTGTCCCCGCTGTTCGTTGTAATCCTAACCATTGCGCACCAACTTGCAAAACTCGCGATATCTGAATTTCATTCCTCTCGTTATTTGAAATCTGTGACATTTTCACCACTCCCGGCTTTTGGTAGCCAAACTACGAATTTTGCCCCCTTTGATGAGTCGCCCTCTACCCTATCACGAACCTCTAATCGTCCCCCATATTTCTCTACCACATCTTTCGAAAAATGTAACCCGAGTCCCCCTAGACGAGTTTCGGGATTGAATAAAGCATTCTTTGCTTCATCATCAATACCAGGTCCATTATCTGAAATTGATACTATGTAGCTATCACTTGCTTTCTGCACTTCTATCCAGACATGCTTCCTTGAGTTGTCATTGTGGATAATTGCGTTCTCGATAATATTTGTGAGAAGAAGTTCCAAGAATCTATCAGCTATAATTATGGTCTCAGAAAATTCAAACCCCAGTTCAAGAACATAGCCTTCGTGTTCTTCTGCAATGGATTCTACACATTCAAAGAGTGCTCGAAACAGATTTCTTTGAACTAGGGGAACCCAAGCTAGTTGCTCAGTACCTCGAGCTTTTTTAATCAGATTCCTGCTTTTGTGAACAGCATCTTCGACCTGTGTGAAATGTCGTTCCACATTCTCTAAGACATCTAGGGGGAAAACCTCACGCACGAGTTCCAATGTACCTGCTATTATTTGAAGCTGATTTGCCATATCATGTGCTAGAATGTCAAGATAAAGACGTGCCCTCTTTGATTCTGTCTGGAGACGAATCTCAGCCCATCGTTGTTCTGTGATATCCATATTGTATTCTATTATTTTAACGACTTCACCTGTTGAATCAAATAATGGATACGCATGAACCTCGATATACCGCGGGTTTCCTTCAGCATCATAGTGTATGTGTTCAACAGTAAACGGTTTTTTACTAGCCTTCACTTCATTAAAAGGACAAGGATGGGAAACCCCGCTACAAGGTGATGATCTTCTATGTGTAAGCTCATAGCATCTACGTACCCATTCATCAGCGCTTACACCAGAAGCTTTGTTCCCCATAACTACAGTATGATCTAAAGCATCTATAACAAGAAATGGATGAGGTAGGGCTTCGATAACTTCGTTCAGAAAATCATCTGATTCATTTTTGTATCCATTAGACTTACCTTTTTCATTAGCTGCATGCATCCAAATAGCAACCATTGCAGCATATCCGTCCTTGAATTTCAGTGGTCGAACTGTGAATGAGATTTGTATATCATTGCCATCAGACCATACTAACTCCCCTTGGGTTCTTGGAGAGTCATTTTGATTTAACAACGCATCCATAATCAATGTTCTAAAAGAGTCAAGTCCATTCGATTTTATGAAGAAAAGTCCTTTTTCAGAAATCTGTGAATTTAGAGATTCTATACTCCATCCAGAAATATGAAAAAATTCCTTGTTCGAAAAAACAACACGAATAGGATTGTCACGAAGTAAGACTTGACAAACGGGAAGAGGTTCAACTGAAGACTGGAGAGGATAACAACCTAAATCAGGTCTACCTAATTCATAGTTCCTTTCCTGTGTTGGTGGGTTCAGCTCCCAGTCTTTGTTCATTCTTCCTACACCCCAGATCCATGTTTGTCACAACTGTATTCGGTTCTCATTGGATTCTATTTGCCTTCCAACACTACTCTGACTTTGACAGCAGCTTGCTCCAAGTTTTCCCAAGCTTTCTTCTCATTAGTTCGTCGAAAGAACCAGCTCCGTCTTTTTTGGCCATCCCTCAAGACAGCCCCAATTCGAAACCAGCGATTGTTAACCATAAACTCGTGAAGT
>DAOWDY010000201.1 GCA_030638785.1 Candidatus Thorarchaeota archaeon | reverse complement strand
TATGAGGTAATTTCGATTGACACCTTTTATGCCTATGGCAGATGGAACCCTAGATTACTACTCTCTAAAGTTCAAAGTCCATGTACAGGTGCTGTCGCCAACTGCTTTGCAAGATTCTTGATAGGATTCGGCTTGAAATCCTCTCAATTTCATAACAGCATCAAATACACCACTGATAATATTGCAATATTGCAAACCAGGCATATCAGATATTGTAACTCCAGCGCAGATGGGACAATTGTCGTCAGTGAACTTTAGTGTTCTTTTGTCATCGCTAATCGATATATTAGTGAAATTCTGGCTAGAATTGACTTTGTATGCTAGTTGCAGTGTATTTGCAAATTCTGCGAACTCACCGGCATGTTGACTGATCCGGTCAGCATAGTCCATGAGAAGAGTTTCGCCAACTCGAAATCCCATTTCCTTCATTTTCTGATTTATCTCATCAACGTTAGTACTCGTTGACATCAGAAGATTTTGAACTTCTCTGTATGTGGCTTGAAATAGAACCATTGAGACCTTTGGCGTCATAAATTTCCAAGCTATAGTACCTTTGATACCCATAATTCTTCACCTTTAATAATTCAATGAGTTGTTATTACTCCGGTTATTCTCCTGTATTATTCTCTTGTATTATTGTACATCTTTTGCCTTACGAATGAATTTCACCATCTTTCCTCTATATGGTACAATGCTCTGCAAAGCTTGGAAGTACGGCATATTCAGCATATCAGCAATCTCTTGGAGATGTCTATTACCATCACAGAGTTCAAGAACTGTGCGGTGTTCTTTCTTCGCTTTCTTCAGATTACCCTCAAACAACGGAACTTCTACTATCTCTTTTGTACCGAGCTCTTGTTCTTCTGGACACTCGACCCTCATGACATGACGAGAAACACACCATTTCACAGCCTCGATAGCTGCCTCTACACTACGACCAAGACTTTCAGCCATCTTGAACACAGTACGTTGGTCGTCAATCATGAGACAGAGATCGATTCCAATGGTTGAACAGGCTTTGCGAACTTCCTTGTTGAGATCTGAATCAAGTTTCATTGCTTCAATATAGAGCGGTCCTCGGAAAACGACACAACCTAGACGAACCTCGATATCATCAAGAGGAATCGGTGCAAATTCAGTTACAACCTCTTCTTCTAAAGAGGGAACTGGTTCTGGTGCCCTATCTGGTTCGATCGCCGGTTCTACTGGAACTGGCTTTGCTGGAACTGGCTCTGCTGGCTTGCTTGGGGGTGGAGGTAGCTCGACTTTATCCATCAAGTTAACTACATCCTGTGTCTTCTGCATTGCTGAACCTAGAACTTCATCAGCATTAAACAGAACACCTAGCACCCAGTTTGAATCCACTCTGGCCAACACCATAATTCCAGAACTGGTCAAGACGTTCATGAATTTCAGCGATTCGGAATGTATCCTCATTGTTCCCTGAATGATGGGCAATGTTTCGTCAGGAAGGGAAAACGAGAGAAAGGGATTCCCATCGTTAGTAAATAGAGCATATCCACTAACAGAATCATCAAACCTGAGTTTTGTCAGTACACGCTCTAATGCCATTCCTGTGCAGCACATCTCCTATGCTACAAATACCGTACAACCACTCTTCATTTCAGCTTAAGTAGCTTTGTAGCTTTATCAGAAACCGGTGGTAAGTCTTGAAGGAATTTCAAGACTGCATCTCGAGTTGGATGCTTTGCTGTTCCCTGAGATACATATAATGCGGCGACAGCATTCGCTAATATTAGTCGCTCTTTTGCTTCCAATCTAGATAATTCTCCAAATATATCTCCAGCGTTCCATGCATCGCCTGCACCACAGAGCAAATTGGATTCAACAATGAAGGTGGGCATGGATATTACCTCATCATTATCTATAGTCGCAGAATAGAATGGAGTGTGTAGATCAATTCTGGTGTCTGTTTCTTTGGACACATACTGGGCTGCAGCAAGCCACCGCGTGGGGTGTTTAACTGATTCTCTCCATTCCGAGTTCTTTCCGCTTATTGCCCAGGCAAACCAAGCGGCTTCATTCTCATTAACGCTCAGTATATCTACAAGACCTTCTCCAACAACGGATTTTGCTAAACCTACAATCTTCTCGGGATTTCCAGAAGGATCCCCGGTATCCATGAATGTCACAGCTTCGCTGCCACTCCGTACGAAGGAAAAAAGATCTTTTGCAAGGTCTACTCCTTCTGAATTATGGTTCAGATTCTCAAGAACTACTATTCCGGACTTGGTAATTACATCTAGGTCGCTCTCTGTAAGTTCGTTGAAAGTAAATTGTGCAGCTGATCCACTATCGCTAACCATGAGGTTGACTCTACGTCCCTCGTGCTCTACTTCAATAGAAACTGTTGATGAGAGTGCTCCGTTCTCATGGACATGTTCTAGGTTAAGCCCTGGTTCAGTTAGTGATTGTAGAAGCTGTTTTCCATAACGGTCTGTTGTGACGATTAGTACAGGATCAAGCCCCAACCTGTGAAGAGCAGATGCAACATTAGCAGAGTTTCCTCCTCGTCTGACAAACTGAGAGACCCCCATCATGTTCCCGCCACCCTGAGAGGCCATATCTCTCAATCCTTGAATGAAGTCTTCAAGAGACCCTGCAATAAGAAAGTGGTCTAAGAAGAAGTCTGGTAGTACAACAGGTTGTTCCATCTTAGGTGGATTCTTCAAGACATCGATGAGATTCTTCAGGTCCAATTCTAACGCCCCGGTTCAGGAGCATTCGTAGCACTTAGACTTTCTTAAGAGCTGCTGTTATCATGGCGGTAAGACGATCGTCAGGGATTCCTGTCTTGTTAGCAGTCTTATCTAGTTCACAGTATGCCAAATCCTCAATGGACTTGATACCAGCTCCAACCAGTATTTCTGCTTCACTCTTCTTGACAGCTCTAAGAGATGAAAGTTCTGCAATCATATCTGATACATCTGGTTTTGCATCTTCTTCAGCCATGAGTGCTTCGACGAATTTCTCCATATCTACAACGTACTGCTTCAGAATCTCTACGTTTTCTTCATGAAGGGTCTTCCTTCGCAGGTCAACTATTAAGCCCATATCTCTTGCTTCTTTCACACTTAGTTCAGCTGATTTCAATTCAGACCTAGTGAATCCTCTACCTTTACGAGGGGGGAAATCTTTGGGCGATTTAACTATTGGTTCTGCATCTACACGGAAGCTCATTGTATAGTCACCTGACTCGGCTCCCACCTTTGGGGTTTGCTTATTAGACTTTCGAGATGGCAATAGACTGCGGACTACACTAGAGGGAGTAATAACAAATTCAATTGTCAGGCAGTCCCATTCAGAACAATTTGAAATCCAACACTTGCTTCTCCATAATTAGCAGGATGGTTTGATTCGAGATAGGTTCTTGTTTCATCACCACTGCAGTGTAAAGGATAGATGTATTGCACACCTATATCAATAAGTGCTTCAATTGCATCACTTCTTTTGTCTGAGTTAACATTATGCAAATGGAAACCCCCCATCACCATATAGACGTCATCCACACCAAAGACATCAATTGCTCTGGCTACTAGGTTTTCTACTCCAGGATGACTGCATCCCGTTAAAACCACCAAACCAAGATTCTTTACATAAAGAACCAATGCTTGCTCATAATTCATTGGAATTACGGCTATCCCAGATGAAAGTTCAACAGTATCTCCCACCTTAATTGCATTGAAATCACTCCACCATGGCCGCTCGGTCAATATCCAGGAGAACCCGGTCCCAACGATAGGAGTATAAAATGTGAGATCATCATGGATGTCTGAGATATAAGCGAGGCCATCAACATGGTCAAGGTGTTCATGAGAAATTACAATGAAATCACATGTTGCCTCCAAGTCTATGCCTAGTGATTCAGAGTTGTTTTTCAATGCAGACCCACTAGGTCCAGCATCGAATAATATGGCCAGATTTTTCGTTTCAACGAGTATACTCAAGCCCCAGGGACGCTCGAGCGTTCCATTAGGATTGTTATCTACTAACACAGATATTTTGACATAATCAATGCTTTCAGGATTAGTTATCTTAGTATAATTATCTCCCATAAAGAAACTTGGGATTAGAATGAGAGATGCCACCAATGCGACAACAGTAATGACTAACACGATTCTTTGACGAGAATTCAATACAAATCTCTCCTGCTTTTCATCCAGGGCGTTTTAAATCAACATCAAGCATACTCTAACGAAACAAAGAATAGAATCTCTCCATTCATAAGAATAAGAGAGCCTGTTGTTGTAGGAACTATAGGAATCTCCCGCAGGTTGTAAGGTTCTATTCGCAAGATTAAAGGAAGTAACATGTCAAAGTCTCATGCACATTCGCTGAAGAATAACGCCACTATCGAATTTAGGGTATTGTAGCACTTCTATAAGAATCTTAGCACAATCCTGAAACATTTCGATATCTGTTTGATTGAAATGTGTTTCTGCAACAGGTTCATCTTCTGCACTTCATATAGATTAAGGTCAACATTTGATGAGGAATCATACAAGTTCTACAACGATAGGAGAGAGTCACTTGACAGATTTATTTAGATATGCGTTTAAGTATAGGTTAAACGGCATTGGTCCGCCTATTAGACTTTCGAGATGGCTGTTGTTTGCCGTCTATACAGGACTAAGGAGCAAACGTCGTAATTGG
>DAOWDY010000133.1 GCA_030638785.1 Candidatus Thorarchaeota archaeon | reverse complement strand
GGAGGAGCCTCTTTCGCTTGCGTGATGATCCAATCGCACTGCAACGCACTCCCGAAGTGGTATGTCACCAAAGCGACTGAGTTCTACCTCTTTTCCGATTCGTTTCCCCCTCATTTCAAGTAGACGTCTATTCGTGATTCGATACCACTTTGGATACAGAATTACATTTCTAATAGCAACTGAGATAACTATGATGGCATAGAGATAGCTAAGCAATGCTATGGGGGAGAAGAGAGGGATAGGAGACATAACTATTATGGGAATCACAAAGAGAGCTATAAAGATGAAACAGGCATAATTGAAGCTGGTTCTCTCCTTTCCTGCCCATTCCACTTCTTCACCAGGATGCAGAACTTCATCAATAGTGGGGGGATCATCTACAGACACAATAATTCCTCACCACGGCGAATTCGTAGTAGCCCTCTGGAATAGGCTACAGCCATAAATAGGCATCGTCATGCAATCTTGCGTTGATATGAATGATTTATTTCTAGGGTCAATATCGTTACATACTGCGTACAAGTCTACAAGGTGACAGCCATGAAGATTGGCATTCATATCGAACCTCATATTGGCTACACATACGATGATATCGTTACCCTAGCGAAAGCAGCTGAAGATGCAGGTTTCTATCGATTCACAGTATCAGATCATTTCTTTGGATGGATTGACGGCACTGAGAATCAGTGCTATGATGCGTGGACTACCCTTGCATTGTTGACTCCTCAAACAGAGAGGATTCGCCTCGGAACGATGGTTAGTTCTCAATCCTATAGGAATCCAGCTCTTCTTGCGAAGATAGCTGCGAACCTCGATAATGCTTCCAATGGTAGGATAGATCTTGGGATAGGAGCAGGATGGAAAGAGCCCGAGTACGAAGCCTATGGTTATGCATTTCCATCCACAAAGACACGGATTCTTCAACTTAGAGAAGCATTGCAGGTCATCAATCTACTTTGGACAAAAGAACGCCCGAGCTTTGACGGGGAGTTCTATAAGCTCAAAGAAACTATGTTCCTCCCTAAACCAGTCCAAAGTCCTCGCATTCCGATTTGGGTTGGAACAGAAACTCTCAATGCACCGATGATGGAAGAAACAGCAGCAAGATATGCAGACGGAGTGGATTATGCAAAAAGAACCAAAGGAACAGTTGCGGACTATGCACAAAAGAAGGAACGCATGAGAGTAATGTGTGAAAAAGTTGGTCGCAACTTTGAGGATTTAGAATGGTCTACAGGAATGATGGTTGCAGTCATCGGTGAGGATAATGATGATTTTGAAAATAGAAAACGCGATGTGATACGTCAGGAATGGCCTCATAAGGTATTCACAGAGGAATTTAAGAAGAAAGCTCTAGAGGCTGGTTGTAAGCAGGATCTAGCTGGAACACCTGAGAGGGTCGTTGAAAAATTACTTCAATACAAGGAACATGTAGACGTTTTCAATATTGGGCTACCTTTCGTTGGAAATCTTCGTAAGAATGGGTTGGATACGATTAGGATATTGAACGATTATATAATCCCAAGACTCTGAGAGCGACTATGATTCAGAACAAATTGTAACGACGAGCTTGATATCTGATTGTGCATCATCTTCTTTTCATCAATAGTACAGCCACGATTATTATGACAATTCCAACAGACGAAATTGAAACTAGAACGATCAGAGGGTCCATGGGGACAGGAGCCTCATCCGGAGAATAATCCAATTCTTCCCATGTATTTGTTGTATAGTCGTAGGCCCATGTATCGTTCATAACTTCTGGATTGTGAAGTGTCCCACCAAAGAGAACTGCCTTCTCATTCACGGAGTCGTAAGTGAATCCAAATGCCTCCCTTGCTGGTGGTGCAATAGTTGGCTCGCGCTCTTCCCAGCTATTGGTTGTTGAGTCGTAGATCCAAGTCTCATTCTGTGGACGGGATAGGGTGCTATCGCCACCAAAGTGAATGGTCTTGTGTTCATTTGAGTCGTACACCATTTGGGACCACTTCAACGCCTGCGGATGTGTAGTTGGATTCAATTCAGTCCAAGTATCAGAAGCATAATCGTAGCTCCAGGTGTCTGAGAAATATCCATTCGAGTTACCACCAAATATGATCATACTCTCATTGACTTCATCAAAGACATATCCTGCGCCATACCTTGCATGCGGAGATTCTGACGGAGCCTTTTCTTCCCAAGTATTCGAATTGTAATCATATGCCCATGTGTCTGAAACAACTGGTCCGGTATCGCCATATCCAGAAAAGAGTAAGACTCTATCATTTACGCTATCATATACCATGGCATGTGAACCCCTTCCAGGAGGTGTAATATCAGGAATCATCTCAGTCCAAGATTCAGTATTGCAATCAAAGACCCAGGTGTCACAAGCCCAACTGGTACCATTGTGTCCACCGAAGAGAATAATGACCTCGTCAGCGCTGTCATAGACCATTACTCCTGAATGTCGTGGAATTGGGGATGTGTCCAGGGCTAATTCAGTCCAGATGCCCGAAGTGGTGTTTAGTACCCAAGTGTCGTCAAAAAGGTCATCATCGTTACTACCTCCAAACATCATGATACGATCATTAACTGGATCGTAAACAAAGCCAGGAAGGTATCGTGAAGACGGAGTTGCATCCTGTGCCAAGACATTGGAAACCATTGGCGTATAACTCATCGATGATGCTAATGGAGTAACTGTGAGAAAAACGAGCACCGCGGATAGAAAGAATACATTACGAATCCTCATTATGCTATCTCCGAGATGATGACAGAATGCATTTCTGGATTAATAATCATCATCTTAGCGCAATCATGAAACTAGTATGTTCGAATTTCTTTCTTAGGTTGGATTGCCTCAACAACATACTGCTTTCTCAATTGGACGTTTCTAAAGATAATAAGCTCCATCACAGACACCAATAAGACACCGCCACCAAGGACAAGCATTGCACTCTGCAGAGAGGATAAAGGATCAATCATCTGAAAGATAGGAACCAGAGAGTTTACAGATACAAGGATTGCCAGAACGGAAACCAAGAATGCAGTCTGCCAGAAGCGTTTTGACATCCTCGTACTCCAAATCACCATAAACGAGTCCAACAACGCTAGGAATAGAGGTACATACACCAGCATTGTGTCACAAGGTGTGGTGGATCCTGGTTGTAGACATTCTAGATTGACAAACTGTACGAAGGCGACCGAGAAATACATCACTACCCTAGACAGATTAACGAGTCTAATTACTAGAGAGGAATGATTTGTTTCAGATGGTGTGGAATATCCTTTCTCTCCTCCTATCACGATGATCAATCCGTTTGAATTAGTATCACCATCTTCTTCAATCTATTTGTGAATCTTCATTCTTGGAAAACTATCTCTAAGATTAATCGCCACTTCAGGATAGTTGGATTTGATAGATTCAATTGTCTTCCTGACAAATGGACCTTGTTCAATTAGTTCCCACAAACTAAATGGGCCCCTATCTGGCACAAATTCTCTTCGTGCAATATCAAGAGCAAGATATGCAGATACGCCAAACCCAATCTCAATTGAGGTGGAATGTTCTTCACTTCTAAGATTATGTGGAATATTTTGAAATCTTCTAAGAATATCTAAAATGATATTGAGATTTACAATGGAGGGCATACTAACTTCATACTCTAGATGCTTATCTTTTCCCAATACGCGCACAGGAAAAATACGACCTTTGGACTCGGGTTTATTACCGAAAGCTGATGTCATTACTGAAACAATAGTTTTCCCCATAAAGGGAATCACAAATAGGTAAACCCTACGTCCTACAGCGTAGATCTTTCCTTTCGTTGATTTGAATTTGCCAACAAGAGGAAGTTCTTTCATTTTGCTTAGTATAATAGAGTCTTCATGCTGCAATTCTAACTCAATGACCTCTGACAGGGGATTGTTCAGAACTGTTGTTTCGTTATCACCAATAATTGGGAGGTTATAATATGAGCATTCGTTCTGTGAATAAACGGTCACAAATCCTCGAGGAACAGAGAAGTCTAATACGGTTCCAAGACTCATGGTACTAATTGCGGTTCTGTCCGCCTCTATAGCGCCTCCTTGGAAAACCAAGGATAATTCAGATTCAAAGCCTTTCAATCTCAAACGCTGATTAGTGTAGACCATTCGAACCTTATCCATATAGTCTACCGAGTTTCCTAACGACGAAATAAGACCAACACCGAGACCAATCATACTCACTGCACTTGGACCATGTCGCCCCATTCTCACTTTCGGACCTGAACCACCCTCCATGACCACCAGTGTTCCATATTCCTCCATGCGAACGAGGATATCTGGTCGTTGTACATCAATCAGGTCATTTCCTAAAGCATTGTGTACGATATCATGTACGACTTTTGGTACAACATCTACCGCACCATCGGGATATAGTGGAAGCTCGTCCATATAGTCACCTCAATATTCCGTCCCACAGGTAGGGCAGATCAGTTCAGAGTGCGAAAATGCTATTTTGCAAGTGTCACAGTAAATTGCTAAGCTTCGGTCATCTGACATTGTCACACTAATTTTCAAATCATCAAGATTTACACTGAAATTATGCAAGAAGGAGTACTTGCCACATTTACATAATATTGCAATTCCTAAATCATTGTTCTTTACCCACAAATTGCGATTTATCTTCGTAAGTAATGGTTCCCATTTCCCACCTTTCAGTTTCTTTAGACTACCTGTCTTTTTGTCAGACTCGATTTTGAACTTCGCGGTATTGCAATGTGGACACAATAACTCTGCCTTCCCCACAGACACCCACCTAGATTTCCATGATGCGTTTCGTCCTAATAAGTAGAATGCCTTCTTGGGACAGCTGTCGGTTGATCCCTCTGTTCAGAAGCCAAGGAAAAAGCCTTATCGAGAGTTATTAAATCGTTCTGAAATCCTGCGAGTTTAAGGGAGTACAATCTTGGAGTAGACTCAATTAAGATAGATCGGAGTGGTGGACCGCCTCATCACTCCATTCTACTGTTTCAATTCAGGTAAATCTCTCATTCATCCAGTCCATCAATGGTTGAAAGCTCCTCTCTGGGAAGACAGCATGTCGAGCACCTGGTTGAATGTAGAACTTCTTATCTCCCGAGGGAATCTCATCGAATAGTTCTCTCACAGCATCCACTGTGAATAACTCATCTTCTTCTCCAACACCAACAAACACGGGTAGGTCAAAATTCTCAGGGAAAACCATTCCCTTCAAATCCACCATTCGGAGGAACCGCAACGTGTAATTGAAAGTGAAGAGGGGATCATCAAGACCGGTCATGCCCTCTCGTCGATATTCAATCACTGGCTTACTTGGTGAAGTGATTGAACTCAATGCAATCTTGATTTTTTGAGAGAACGATGGAGAAGGCAAAATACCAGACCTCATTGTTCTCGCACCCGAGAGTAACACAGCACCAGCAATATTCTGCAAACATGAATTCATAATAAGTGCTGATTGGAACACCCCCAAACTATGACCTAGAATTACAATCTTAGAATAATCACTTTTCAAGTACGTTACAGCTTCACAGAGATCTTTTGTGAATCGCTCTAGACCGGGAGTATCCCCTCTATTTCCATCGGATAGGCCATGTCCTCTGAGATCTAATCCAAATGTTGTGAATCCCAGTTTTGAGAGGGGACCCCCAATGAATTCGTAAGGACCGCTATGAGCAGTAATCCCATGCAGGATGAGGACTGCAGTTTCTTTTGCATCTGCATCCTTTGGTTCCCACTCTCTAAGAAAGAGCGTAATCCCGTCTGAGGTCTTGAATGTCCGATGTTTCTCAGTGAAATTATCCCGTAGACCTACAACATCTAAACTCATAGTATTCTAACCAATTGCTGATGATGTAGCTTCTGTCACAAAAGTCTTCTCAATTTAGTAGAAAAAGGTGATATCGAACAAATCTTGCGTTGAACGGTAATCACTTTCTATTATAGTACGATAATATCTCATTGATACCGGGAGATAAAAGATTGAAGCATGTGATATTGTCAATTAGAACGGTTTTACTTTCTGTATTCTTATTCAGCTTGATCGTTGCTCCGAGTCAGATCGCTATGAGCTCGATCAATAGACCACCTTCTTTGTTGATGGTTGCACAAGACAATGAAGATCTATCAGGTGTAACGGTAGGTCTCTATGAGAGCTATTACTCTTCGACTGATGCACGAATACGAGAGAGTCGTGGTGCACTCTTGCATATGCTCTCATGGATGAATGCGACAGTTCATGTCCTGAATAAGACAGACATTGTCAATGGGGCACTCTGGGCTTGTGAGATTTTTGTAATTCCAGAGGGCTTAGGCCCTTTCATTGAGAGAAACTTGGGCAATGTTGGCATGGATAAAATCAAAGAATGGATTGCCCTTGGTGGTTCCTATGTAGGTGTTAGAGGCAGTGCTGCTATGGCTGTCAGTGATAGCTACTTCGAGGGTAGCAATACCACATTCTACATGGGTCTGATAAACGGAACATCAATTGGGATGCCATCTTTCGGACATACGCGCATGGCAGATCTAAGCATTATTCACAACCCAGTTGATGGTCCGGATCTGAGTGAGATGCCTCGATCAATGAGTGTGGTATGGCAGACTGGAAGGTACTTTGTGGCGGCTGAGAGTCAGGAGATGATCACACTTGCAACCTATCATTACAATGGAGAACCTGCTATGGTCGCTGCACGATATGGAGAGGGGAATGTGTTCGTGTCTAGTCCGCATTTTGAATACGAAGAGAACAGTGATAGAGATGGTACAGACTACAGGGATACATACGATGATCCAGATTCAGAATGGCCACTCGTGTTAGAGATCTGTAAATGGATGCTTGATGATTCTCCAACGGTCGTAAATACCACAACATGGACATACCCAGAACCAACAGAGCTTGTTACCAATACAACAGATACCGATACCAACACACAGCCCTTCGTGCTATCGGTTGAGATGATAGGAATTGGAGGAGCATTGGTCGGATTCGTGATCATCGCATTGATTATCGTGATGAAGAAACAGAGATGAGTAAGAACATTAAATTTGAACCGAGTAGTCTGGGAACTCATCCTATCGGAGTGAGTCTAATTGACTGCATGGAAGAGGAAGCTACCTCATGATCCAGTCCCTATACTGCTTGAATCAGAAAATCAGGCACTAGTGTTCTTCACTAAGAGAGATTTGTTAGAGGAGGAATCAGGAAACGTCCGCGACCTCTGGGATCTACCAGAAGTTCTGAAAATATTGAGAAAACAGCAAGAAGATGGATCATGGAAGTATCCTGGAAAGACCGTAAATATCCGCACTCCAGAAGATTACAATCAGCTTGAAACATTTCGACAACTGCGATTTCTTGTTGAAATGTATGGCATGACAAAAGAGCATCCTGCATTCAAACAGACTGCTGAATATCTATTCACTTGCCAAACAGATGAAGGGGATTTTCGCGGCATCTATGGAACTCAATATGCTCATACCTATTCACCTGGAATAATGGAACTGCTTATCAAAGCAGGATACGCAAAGGATAAACGAATTGAGAAAGGATTCTCTTGGCTTCTTAGAACACGCCAAGATGATGGCGGTTGGGCTGCACCAGTACGTACACACAATGTAAAATTTGAGGATGTATGGGACAAGCCGGGTCCTCTTCAACCAGTTAGAGAAAAACCATTTTCACATTTGATGACTGGAACTGTTTTGAGAGCTTTTGCAGCCCATCCCAAAAGAAGGAATAGCGAAGATGCACATAAAGCGGGCGAATTGCTTGCATCTAGATTTTTCAAGGCTGACAAATATTCAGACCGACGTGCTCCAAGTTTCTGGATAGGATTTAGATTTCCCTTCTGGTTCACTAATCTTCTCTCTGCACTGGATTCACTTTCGCTTATAGGATTTACACCTGAGAATCCGCACATACAGAAAGCATTGGATTGGTTTGTGGACACACAAAAGAAAACCGGTGAATGGAATCTTAGGATACTTGCCGGAGGAAAGGCACTAAATCTGAAACTCTGGCTCTCGCTAGGAATTTGTAGGGTCTTCAAACGATTCTATGATAAGTAGTACCCTTTCGCACCATTAATCAATGGAAATGCAAGATATTCTTTCAAGATGGCTTGTGAACAGTGCGGTACTGTTGTTGTTTATGGTAAACGAAAGCAGATTAAACGCCGTCTCTGTATTGATTGTTGGAAAGAAGAAACAGAGAATAAAAAAACTGAAGAAAAGAAGGACGATTAGTAGAGAGACTCCATTAATTATCAATATACAGCAGGCTAAAATATAGGTTCACACCCTATGTTGTGAGGTGTGTGAGCGTGGCTCGAAAGTTTCTCAGGTTTATTCCGCCCATAGTTTTTGCAATAGCTGGATGGGTTTTTGCAAGTTTTGTTGTCTTATTCGTTGCTAGAGAAGTTCAATTCATATCACCAGCATATGATTTAATTCCTCTCACTCCAGGAACTGTCGCTCAAGATGTTGGGTGGCTCTTAGGAATAGTTCCTCTTGCAGGGCTTATCGTATATCTAATACTCGGCATCCCTATTTCTGCCATCATCCTATTTGCTGTCAAATTGATTCGCAGTACAGCTTATGATGTTGACATAGCTCAAATTGGTAATCGATTCAGTGGAATACGAATGATAAGGCGAGCAACTGTACCTGCCCTCTTTGCGATGGCAATTTCAGGAATTGTTATGGAATTCATTGAAGGTTTCTTATTCACTGCTCTACTTACGGTTCCCCCGGAGGCGTTTCAACTTTTCCAATTCTTCAGACCTATTATTGGGACACTGATCACGTTGCCAGTTGTCCTCGCATTCTTTATTCCCACGTGGATGCTAAATGATGCAGGAGTTGTTATGCATCTAAAATCGGACCAACTTAGCATCAGGAGATGTCCGGATTCTATAGGAGTTGGACGCTGGGCAAGCAATCTCTTAGCTGGGTTCACTATATTCACTATACCATTTGTTCTGTTTGTCCAACATTTTCTCCCAATTATTAATGGAGAAGTCACTGGGGCTTTGGCAATCTTAAACGCATTTGTTTTCTCTATTGGAATTCCATTCTTGGCAATGGCATTCGTGATTCCTATAATCATTTTCAACGAAGTTGTAATCAATGGTACTAAGAGGGGAATCCGCGGTATCGCTAAGCGGTTTGGATCTAGAGAATTACGACTCGAAACTGTTGTGACTGAAACAAAAATCGTTGACAAAGAACCGGAATATGGTTGGGCATTCCAATCCCCACAATCTGATTCAGACTCAGGCAATATTTAGAACGAGAGGGTTGCATTTGCAACCTCTCCCTTTCTTTGTTTCAGACACGTTATGCTCATTTAATGAAAGACGAGATTGCTGTTAATAAGACAACTCCAGTAATTCGGAAGAGAGCTCGATATCTAGGGGCTAAATTTGAAACTCCTGAAGCGGAGATGGAAGCTCTCATTTGATGCAAAGTATGTACTAGAAAATCTTGGGCTCATCCCATTCTCCAAAGATATCACGCCAGACATCACATATCTCTCCAATTGTAGCATATGCTTTCACAGCACTTACTACATGAGGCATGACATTCTCAGTACCCTCAGAAGCCTTTCGAAGTCCATCTAGCGCCTCCTGAACTTTCTTGTTGTCACGATCTCGACGAATCTTCTGTGTTCGTTCCGCTTGACTTCGTTCAATCTCAGGATCAATCTTCAGAACTGGGATTGTGATATCCTCACCCTCAAGGACATAATCATTCACACCTACGATTGTTCTCTTGTTTGACTCAATCTCTCTCTGATATCGGTACGAGGCTTCAGCAATCTCTCTCTGTGGGAATCCTTTCTCGATGGCAGGAATGACTCCGCCCATAGCCTCGAACTGGTCAAAGTATTTGTATGCCTCTTCCTCAAGCTCGTTTGTAAGGGCTTCAACAAAATAGGATCCAGCAAGTGGGTCAATTGTATTGACAACACCACTCTCAAATGCAAGTACCTGCTGGGTTCTAAGGGCAACTCGAACGGCATCTTCGGTTGGAAGACAGAGTGCCTCATCCATCGAGTTTGTGTGAAGTGACTGAGTTCCTCCTAGTACTGCAGCCAGCGCCTGATAGGATGTTCTAACTACATTGACCATGGGCTGTTGGGCGGTTAGTGAACAACCCGCAGTCTGTGTGTGGAATCGCATCCACAGGGATCGCTTATCCTTTGCCTTGAACGTTTCTTTCATCTCTCTTGCCCATATTCTTCGCGCAGCTCTATACTTTGCAACTTCCTCGAAGATGTCATTGTGGGCGTTAAAGAAGAAGGATAGACGTGGTGCAAATGTATCGACATCCTGTCCTGTATCAATACCTGCCTGAACATAGGCCATTCCGTTTGCTAGGGTGAAAGCAAGTTCCTGTGCTGCGGTAGATCCAGCCTCACGGATATGATAACCAGAAATTGAGATTGTATTCCAACGGGGAATGTTCTTTGCAGAATACTTCATGATGTCCGTGATGAGTCGCATTGATTGTGCAGGAGGGTATATCCAGCTCTTCTGAGCCATATACTCCTTCAATATGTCATTTTGAATTGTGCCGCCAATTTTGTCAGATGATACGCCCTGTTTTCCTGCAGCGACCATGTACATTGAAAGCAGGATGGAAGCGGGAGCATTGATAGTCATGGAGGTTGTCACTTGATCCATTGGAATTCCATCAAACAGGATCTCCATGTCTTTCAGAGTATCAATAGCCACACCGAGTTTGCCAACCTCTCCAAGAGAGTATGGATGATCTGAGTCGCGACCGAAGATAGTGGGCAAGTGGAAAGCAACACTGAGTCCTGTCTGACCGTTTGCAAGAAGGAACTTGTACCGTTTGTTTGACTCCTCGGCATTTCCCATTCCCGCGAACTGACGCATCGTCCAGAGTCGACCTCTGTACATCGTTGGTTGGACTCCGCGAGTAAATGGATGTTCACTTGGAAATCCAAGGTCCTTCATATAATCAAAGTCAGGAATATCAAGAGGAGTGTAGAGACGAGCTATAGGTTTACTCGACACCGTCATGAAATCGACAGTTCGGTCGGGGTGTTTCTTCTGGTGAGATTCTAAAACTTCCTCAGTCCAGTGAACCTTTGCTTTAGCAATACCCTCTAAATCTTCACATCCATCTCGGGTGTTGCTTCTCTTATCGGCGTTATCTGCTCCCATTACAAGCGACTCCTTTGGCAGAACAAGTGAGGTGCTCTCTATTCAGGATATTAAATGTTCGATTTGAACCTTCAGAACTCAAATCCTTTCCTAGCAGCAGCCTTCTCAGCAGCATAATAATGCTTGATTTCTCTCATCTCAGTGACGAGATCGGCGACTGCGATGACCTCTTTCCTGACGTACCTCCCAGTCATGATTAATTCGATATCAGGAGGTTTCGAGGAAATGAGTTCCAGCTGTTGATCAACGGAAATAAGATTCCATTCAACCGCGACATTAATCTCATCCAGAATGAGCACATCGCACTTGTGGTTCTGTAGCGCCTCTTGGGCCAAGCTGAAGGCATCTTGTGCCATCTGAATATCAATGGGGTCAAGGTTGTCTTTGTCAACCCATGACTCACGACCCATTGGAATGATAGTGAAATTAGGAATAGATTCGACTCCCCTAAATTCTCCATAGTTCACATCATCGCCATCACCGCGCCAGGCAACTTCTGCTTTCATGAACGAGATGACCAAGACTTCAAGACCATGACCTGCTGCTCGGAGACCTGCACCTAGTGCGCAGGTAGTCTTTCCTTTGCCTTCTCCAGTGTAAATCTGAACTCTTCCTGCTGTCTTTGGTTTCGCCATTACCTATACCCTCTATTCAATGAAGCCTCTTGACCAGTTCAGCCATTCGAATTCCTAGTTTTTGACTTCCCCTTATCGCAAGTTCATCGTCCTTTGCAGATCTCCAACTACCTTCATCTGTTTGTAATGCACCAGAACCGAATGTTCCATCCTTTACAGGACTTCCAAGAGACCCAACTACAATCATTCCCTGAGCAATAGCATAACGGTTCAAGATGTCAATGACGTGTTCTTGCCCGCCATATCGTAGCCCTGCATAAGTGATGGCACCAAAGATCTTGTCTTTCAATTGATGGTCTTGCATCTTTATGTATCGTGACCTATCAATGAAATCCTTTAGAACTCCGGGAACTGAAGTGAAGTATGAGGGGGCTGAAATGATTATACCGTCTGCTTTGAGCAGTATCTCCTCAATCTTGGGCATATCATCATGAGTACTCTCAGGACAAGGCTTCTTTCTAACACATGAGTCACAACCAGTGCAGTGCCGTATCTCATAGTCACTAATATCAAGAAGAAGTGTTGTGGCTTGCTTTGAATCTCCATCTGATAGAACATCTGCTGCAGCCTCAAGGGCTTTCTGAAGTAAGAGCCGTGTGTTCGAGCGTTCCTTCTTTGGTGAGCCGCATATACCAACAATTAACATGACGAAGACCTCTAAATTATTCTAGGGAGGGTCTTGTTATGGTCTACTTTTGTCTTTCGTCAGTCAGAGAAATTCATTTGCGATGTTTCTTGGCTTTCTCTGCGTAACTCTCGCTTACATCTAAGGACTTCTTTGCTTCCTCCGGATTCCCCATCTCATTTTGAAGAGCAGAAATCAGCGAGTAGATCTGTGCAAGTCCTGCGTAGTTTTCAATACCTGCGAGCACACCAGCAGCATCCTCTGCCACTATCAATGCTTGATTGTATAGACTCTTACCCTTCAGAATATTTGCTCTCACGAGTAGTGTCCATCCTACAACCTGTTTCAGGTCCGAATCATCACTATCCATTCCTTCTTTGATAATGTCACCAAAGTATGATTCAGCTGCAGGAAGTTTTCCTTCATTCAGCAATCGAATGCCCATTGCGAGTTTAGAACGAGCTATTTGGACTGTGTCACCTGATTCAAGAGCAAGATCAAGAGATTCCTGTGCCCTTCGAACTGCGTCTTCTGCTCGATCTAAGTTAACAAGTGTTTCGTCTATTCTCATTAGACAAAATGCAAGAACGCGCTTTCGTTCTAGTTCATCTATGTCAGATAAATCCTTGAGGTTGACCAATATCTCTGTAGCCTTTCGATATTCAGCAAGCTCCCACTCCCGATCCTCGTTCACCTGAACTTCCCAGAGCGCATTCTCAATTAGTTTTTCAGCCTTAGCAATTGCATCCTTTACGTCCATATTGAGTCGATATAATGTCTGGTATGGGGCTTATAGGTCTTACACCAATTAAGAGAAGGATTCACTTAATGTCTGTGCAATCTCACTTGCTGCGGTCTTTGCGCCCAATTTGCTTCCGTCTTTATGCGGAGCCGCAACTACAGTAAGCGAGTGAACTCTAAGAATCTGAACATCGTATCCCAATACAGGCATTGCCATGGGTACTATGTCAGTCGATGGTTTAACTGCCTCGTGGATAAGTTCACCTTGAATTACCGAAAGGTGGTTTTCGGGGATGTTCCCAGCTAACATATCTCCACTGGCATCAATAACTCCAGCATAAGCAAGATCGTGGTTTGAAAAGGCCTCATTAAGAATGGAGTCGATGACAGGAAGCATTTCGTCAGATGATTCGAGATCAAGCTTCACATACTTGTCGACTAGGTCATCCATCCCTTCTATCTCACCCATATTTCCGCTCCATATCTTGAGAACACTGCCCAAGGTTGATGCAAGCTCTCGACCAAGTGCCACCATTCGACGTGAGAGAGAAGATAGGTCTTCATCTTGAGTTGTGCGAAAGACAATGACAAACGAGTCAAAGAAGGCGTATACCCATAGGAAGTCATTCTGCTCTAGCGTATATGGTTGACCCAATACTGTGCTCTCTCGAGAATGAAATAGTGTGACACATGCGGTTACATGAGGGGGGAGATCTAGGTCCAGCATTCGTTCAGCATTCTCATAGGAAACACCGTATAGCTTTTCTCCTGTACCTCTAAGAACATACGCACCTAATATCAAAGCGAATCCCCGGCTATGTGACTGCGTACTTACACGACATAAGCATTCTGTGTGCATACAACCATTGGAGTCAATTATTAGCGCCAGTGAAAATCATTAAATGGACCTACTAGAATCTGATGGGTGGTTGCTCTGCAATGTCGAAGAAGAAGAAAAAAGCAGAACGAGTTAAGCGTACACGATATGACATCTTTGCAGAGCTGATACGCGTCATTCTCATCTACGGCTACTGTCCACTGACAAGAGCAGCCAGGTCTACAAACATGCCTGTGGACCGAGCGAAGGATAGCATCCTCGAACTAGTAGATAGAGGTCTCTTGCAAAAAGACGATGACGAAGGTAGCATTGTCTATAGTGTGACTGTAAGAGGGCATCAATACTTGGAGATCTACAAACGAATGGCTGGATTTGTTGGAGTTCCTATACCAGACCCAATCATCGGCATGTGAATATTCAGAGAAGAATAAGATGTAATAAATTACATTTTGGTAGGTAACAATATGATACCTCATATTGTGACCCGCTTTTATATACCAATTTTCGAGTAATTTACTTAGAAATCAGATAATGTGACTGACAATGACAGAAGAAAACGACCAGGGTTCTGGTAAATTATCATTCAAAAACCAGGATACTGTTACACTAAGCAGAGTCGATGGCGACATC
>DAOWDY010000166.1 GCA_030638785.1 Candidatus Thorarchaeota archaeon | reverse complement strand
GGGGTAGTTACGCAGGGATGTAAGTGCGTAGCTGAGTGCCCATACTGAGCTTCCTTTGAGTTGATTCGAACGCGCTTTCTCTACCATCTTTGTTCCTCACAGGTTTCGTAATACTACTGCAGGGTCTGTCTTCGCTGCTTCTCTTGCAGGGAAGTAGGCCCCTGCTATCATAGCGACTATCTCCAGCAATAGTACTGCTGTTAGAAAGCCGATTGGGAATGAAATTAATGCGGAAAGAGTCCTAGCAAAGGGACTCATTGAAAAGATGATTGAACTCATCACATAGCCAAAGAGTGTGCCTAGAACTAAGCTCAGAGTCAGGGAGGCAAATACAATACCTGTAAACTCTGAAAGTACCACTCTCACAATCTGCTGCTTGGATCCACCTACAGCCCTAAGGATAGCATAATCTCTCTTCCTCTCCCTCACAATCGAGCCTAGGAAGAGTGTCAGAGCAAACATGCTCAGTATAAGAGACATTGCAAATCCAATGGAAAATAAGCCTTCTACTGTACTGAGGAATAGAGCAGTACCAAACGAGAAACCACTCAAGTCAAATGACTCAGGTGTGGTTGCAGATACCCCTGACAGGCCCTTTAAGGATCTCAGGACTAGGTCTTGGTCAGTCACACAGACGAGATCTGCCATGAAGAGGGTTGATGTTGAGATTTCTGTCATCTCTGAGAGATATCCCAGATTAGTAAAAGCAAATCCAGAGCGTCCTGCTTGGAAACCAAAGGCAGCTCCGAGTCGAGAGGATGGAATATCTTCGGCAGAAGCAAAACCGAATCCGGGGGCGGAATAAACTATTCCGACTACTGAAAAAGTGATCCATTCAGATGCAAGACGACCACCCACTTCTAGATTCAGTTCATCACCGATTGTTTTGTTCCATCGGTCTGCATGATATGAGCTCAGGAGAATCCCATTGGGAGTTGATGCAAGTCGCGATAAGATGAAGCTAGGATCTTGCCCATTGAAACTTGATTCATCGAAACTAGCAATTAACGAGTATTCTATTGCATCAATTCCAGTTAGCGTTATACGCTCTATACCAATCCCACCCCAAGTACTGAGAATGGGTGTTGCTCGATTTACACCGGGATACTGTTCAAGTGAACCATTGAAACTGAAGGGTCGAGCAGTGGTACTCACACGAAGGTCTGCTCCAATTGCATATCTAACCTCCTTCTCGAGGTCTGCCTGAAAGCTCTCCGCCTGAACTGTGAAGGCAATAGTGGAGGATAAGGTGAGGGCTAATACCACCATGAGCGGGACAATTCTGCCCTTTCTCATTCGCAGATTACCTGCAGAAATAAGGTTCTTCTCCCCTAACACGAAAGACATTTTCTGAGTTATCTTTGCAAACCCAACTCTAGCAAGACGTGATCCGTTGAAAGCCATGAAGAACCATGCTGCAGTACCTAGTCCAAGTTCTAGAATGAGCATGATTGGATTTGTTGGAATGAACATTACTGCTCCGACTACCATCGCAAGAAGTACAACTGACATTCCAATAGTGAAACCGTAAGATTCTCCACCAGTAGAAACTGGTTCAGAAACCTCCATGAGTTGCATACCAATCTCTGCTAGGGCGGCTTTTCTTGCTGCATATAGAATGAATAGGAGTGGAGGCACAATACAGAGTAGTATTGCCATGAAGATTGACTCTGCCTTAATGACAGTGTTGGACAGGAAGTAATTGTATAATTCCCCATCAAACGACATGAAGCCAGTTGCAGACGGTATTAGAGCTGCAAAGAGAATGCTTAGGATGATTCCTGCAATCGTGCTGAAGACAGCGATGATAACTGACTCCGAGAAGAAGATGCCATACACCTGACTCGAGCTAGCACCCTTTGATCTCAACGCGCTCACTTCTAAGTTTCTTGTTGCCATGAATGTATCAGCGGCAAAGACCGACAGGAAGAGAGCTAGAATGAAAATAGGCAAATTAAGCAAAGCCAAGGGCATAGTAGCAACGTAGGTATCGACAAGACTCTGAAGATACAAGACTTCGTTAAGACCCTCGACAGTAACCTCATATTGCTCATCTACTCGAGCTTTGAGCACTAAGAGATTTTCATCCATTGTGTCAAGGCCTGCAGCAACCAGGTTCTCGCCTGATGCCCTGACGAAAGATCGAGCACCAAAGAAACCAACTTGTGATATGTCGGCAGAATCAAACTCATCCGCAAGAACCATGATACTATCTCGGATGCCAAATACGGGGGTGTAGTAATGTATGTAATCGTAATTATTTCTCATGTGTGAGTTAAAACCAATTTCTAACAGGGAGTTGTATCCCTCAATTTCGTAGATACCAACAATCTTGAGGCCATTAAGGCTCTCTCGGTCCATATTCCCAAGAATACCTGTCACACCTGTTGGTCTGCGTTTTAGTACTTCAATATCAATTGTTGAGTTGATGGTTAGTGTAAGTCCAAAGACTTCGTAGAAATAATTAACAAACTGTGCTGAAACCACTGTTTCACCAGGAGCAAGCTGAAAAGTACCTTCGATATTGAACTGGGGCTTGGCAATATCTAGAAACTCATTATTGACTACTATTACTTCGCAGTCCTTCATCCCATCTGTATAGATAGGTTCGTCTATCCCGTACACAGTACTATCGGGTAATTGTGTACCAAATACAAGTCCCACCGTAGAGTTCATACGATATGTATTCTCAATTAGAGGACTGTTCTTCATATACGCATCAGCAGAATCTACTGCACCAGTTTGTCCTGCAGGATTCTCAACCAGCATCTGAAATGCGTTGGTTTCAAAATACTCGTCGACACTAACCTGAACACCTGTGTCAGCCCAAATGAGAACTGATCCAATTAGAGATACTCCAAGACTCAGGGTCAGAGCTAGACTCAGAGCTCTGAACGGATATGCCCTCATTGAACTGAGCGCATATGAAAAGGGATACAGACGATTCCCGGGTAGTTTCTTTCCGTTCATACTCTTCCTAGCCAACAAATCACCCCGTGCTAGAATCATCGACTGGTCTGGTTTCTACATCAACACCGCTTGCTCGGAAGAATTCACCAATGAGTTCTGAAACAAGCTTCCCGTCACGTAGTAGAAGAATCCGGTCGGCCATTCGGGCGGTCTCAGGGTCATGTGTCACAGTAATGACTGCGCGATTCTCCTTCTTTGCGAGATCTCTCATTAGTTTAATGATCTCACCGCCAGTCTTGTGATCTAAATCACCAGTTGGCTCGTCACACAAAAGGACAATCGGATCATTAGCAAGTGCACGTGCAAGAGCCACCCTTGACCTCATACCACCGGATAGTTCATGCGGCATATGGTGTGCACGATGATCGATACCGACTGAAGCAAGTAGAGCCATCGATTTCTCATGACGTTTATCAGCCCGTACTTCGTCAAGCAGCATCGGAACCTGAACATTCTCAATGGCTGTAAAGATAGGTAATAGGTGCTGGTCCTGAAACAGGACTCCAATCTTATGACGACGCATCTCTGACATCTTATCATCATTGAGATCAGTGATGTCTATTCCATCAACAAGAATGGTACCGCCAGTAGGACGATCAAGTCCTCCGATCAAATTGAGCAGTGTGGTCTTTCCGGAACCTGAGGCTCCTACAATAGCAACAAACTCACCACGTTTTACAGTGAGGTCTGTACCTCTAAGGACCTTAATCACTCGGGTGCCGTCCTCAAATTCTCTAAATACTTCTTTGCAGATGACTGCGTCTTCGTTCCCGGTGTTCAAGGATGGTGTCTCCAGTGACGTTTTCACGTCATGTTTGGATTTTTAAGGTTACTACAGGAGCAAATCGAAATTCCAGTATATTAACTGACCCTTCTTGACATCGAAAACACCATTAACCTTCACGATGCAACATGAACTGAGTTTACTATGCGCGTATTCGCTGTATCAGGATTCTCTTTCTCAGGGAAGACCTTCTTGCTTGAGCAGATAATCCAGAGCCTATCATCGGAGGGATTTACTGTTGCAACCATCAAGAGTTCAGCAGAGGACATCATTGCACCTAAGGGGACCGACACGTGGAGGCATGGAATGGCTGGAGCGAGTCCGACAGTAATCACTGGGCCCAACTCATCAACAGTCAGATTCAATCGAAGAGTCAGCATCACTGAGGTTGCCAAGGTATTGAACGTTGATTATCTGTTGCTCGAGGGATTCAAGAAATTAGAAGTTCCGAAATTTTGGTGCATTGGTGAGTCATCCGAACCCTTCGAGTCACTCCCCAAGACTGTCAAGGCAATAGTAATCTGGGAGGGAAGTACATTAGATCAACCCGTTGAAGGGATACCCACTATATCTAATGCTGAGATAGGAACGCTTGTGGGTATTGTCAAAAATGAGTCAGTTGGCATTGAATCCATTCCCGAATAGTCCATAGCGCATTTCACAAGATATAACTGGGCTTCGTTAGCCCTTCGGTATTATGAAATGGAGTCGTATCTATACATTCATCTCGCTATTGTTCATTCTGACTATGCTAGTTGTTTCCCCAGCTGGTCTAGTGAATGACAGTAATGACATTACCATGACCAACTCTGCAGAAGTTACACAAATGATTCCAGCAGACACATTCAACATGGAATCATTATGGGATTCTGTCTTTTCCAAAGTACAGCTTTCCAGCATTCGCTTAATGACACAGGTGATATCTACTCAATTTCCACAGAGAGTATGGTATCCTCTTGATAGAAATGGGAGTGAAAACCTATGGGACGTCTGGGATTATGTGAACGAAACTATCTCAGACTTTACTGACGGGGAACTCCATTTCAATTTCAGAACTTCAATGCTTAACCTAGTAGCCATCAAGGAAGGAACAGACTCGAACTTAGCTCCAATTATCATTTCGGGTATTGTTTCTAGTAGATGGTCTCCCGGTGCAAATGGTTTTGCAGCTAGCGTTGCTGCGGTACTTGAGTGCGCACGAGTCCTACATTCATACAATGTATCAAATGATGTGTACTTTGTTCTCTCGAACAGCATCTCTTACGGATATTCCTTCACTTATTCAAGCGGTAACCAGGGCATGGACCATCTTCTCAATGAGCTGGAGGACATGGGACGGACTCCTGCAGGTGTCATCTGGTTCAATCGCTTGCTCTATTACAACTATGATACCTTTGGGCAAGATATCAAAGTGTCTTACGATTATCTCATGAATCCCTATGATCCAATCAGATACGTTCTCAACATGGCGGAAGAAATCTCTCTTAGGTCTGGTACAGGACAGGTGGTCATCGGAAACAGATCCGCTGATTCTCACTGGCTACCGACTGGTGCATATGAGGGCTGGCGACGGGGTATCCCCAGCTTCACAGTCGGTCAGTTCTATACCGATTATATCTGGACCACTGAGGATGACGTATGGAACTCCGGTTACTATCAATACGATAATGCTGTTGAGGCGGTTGGACTTGTGTGTTCACTGGTGACAACCCTCGGCAGGATGGCAACGGGCGATGCTCCTGAACTCTCGGTACCAAAGACACTGAGTGCTGAGTCTATGTTAGAGATGGAACTCCACCTCACAGGACTCTCCTACGTAAATATCTCAATAACCTGGAGCCAGAACTTCTCAGTTGCTGCAGAGATACTTGACCCATCCGATGACTCTGTGTACTTCAGAAATGAATCCGACCAAGAGATTCAGATGAACTACCTCGTGGAAGATCGCGGACAGCATACACTCAAGATAACGAATTCCGGCAATGAAACAATCAGCATGACCATCGTCTACTCCCATTATCAGGACCTGGACTGGGATGGCTTGGATGACTATGAGGAGTTTATGTTCGGAACGGACAGCCTCTCGAGTGATACGGACTCTGACCTTTTGATAGATCCTCTAGAGCAAATCCTCGGAACTGATCCTCGAAATCCGGACTCTGACTCGGAT
>DAOWDY010000053.1 GCA_030638785.1 Candidatus Thorarchaeota archaeon | reverse complement strand
CACCTGCAGGATTTCCACCATATGGAACGTCAGTGAACGCATCCACGTGAATAAACTTCAGTTCATGTTTCCGCATATTTCAAACACCAGAACAAATCAAGCATGGATACCTTTTGTTAATTAATGGTTGTTTACGTACGCGGTTGATTTCTCACCGTCTATTGTCCGACTAATTCAGTTCCTGCAAATGCCATTGTGGGCATCACGCGAGTTCCGTGGACCTCTGTATCTGAGCCAACTAGAATTTCATCTTTGATAGATTCGTATAGGTTTCCAATAAGTAGAGCGAATTTGATTTGGTCTTTGAGTTCCCCATTCTCAATTATCTTCGCGTTTCTTATCTCATTCGAGAAAGCACCTGAAAGAGGATCTACCAGAGGCCATGCGAAGTGTTCAATGTAAACACCCTTCTTAACCTCGGAGATGATGTCCTCAACCGATTTACTTCCTGCAGGGATTTCGAGAGTTGAAGGTCTACAAGATACCATACCTGCAAATGCACCATGCGCATCACGACCACCACGTCGAAGTCCATTACCTGTTGATTTCAGATCGAGTTGATTTGCATTGTAGCTATCAAACAGATATGATTTCAGAACACCGTTCTCAATTATTCGTGTTTTTTGTGTAGGTACTCCTTCATCATCGACTCTTGCACTCATCAGACCTAACTTGGATTTCCCATTATCAATCACTGATAGATTCTCATGTGCTATAGTATCCCCAACTTTGTCGGTCCATGGACTTGATCTATTGTTTACATTTTCTGCAGATACAGCTGTACCGACGAGAGTACCCATCATCTCGCTACCTTCACTGGGTGCAAGAACTGCAACTATTTTATCCCATTTCTCTTTGAAGGGCTTAGCGTTGATAACCGATGTTGCCTGCGTACGAAGCTTCTCCCCTTTTGCCACAAAGTCGACATCGTAGAGAGACCGAGACCATACCCTCTGTACACCTTCACCTACCTTGCCGTCCTCGTCAGCCTTTGCTGTGAAATACCCAAAGACAATAGTAGATTTTGAACTTGCATCTACACCGAGGGAATTGACAACATTGAACTCTAATGCACTTGCTCTTAACACTCCATTAGGAACTGATACTGCATCAGATCCTGCTGTTTTCACAAGCTCCATGCATTTGTCAGCTAAAACAGAACTATCTGCCTCTGCGGTTGCTTTGTCGTAGAATCTGTCAGGTTTTCCAGAGACCTTCCTTGCTTCTGGAAGTGAAGTGAATTTCGGATCTTCATTGCTTATGGTCGCTATAGACATTGCACGTTTGACAACATCCTTAGTACTCTCTGAAAGAAGAGTAGAACTTGTGAAACCAACCTTCTTGCCGAGAATGAACTTGAGACCAACTCCAACCTCTATCTTCGAATCTCCGATCTTTGGAATATTATCATCAATATAGATACTAGATGTAGCAACACGGATAACAAACGCCTCTGCTTGAGATGCACCGTTCTGCTCTGATTGACTGACAAGTTTATGCGCTGTATCAACAAGGTCCATCTTAACCACCTCCAACAACGAGTTGCATTCTCATATGGGGGCCACCAGATGTTACAGGTACCCAGTCCTCCTCTCCTTTCCCACAGGTACCACCCGAGAATTCCAGTTCATTACCTACAGCATCAACAGTCTTCAGAATCTCTAGTACATTACCAGCAATGGCAAGTTGACGAACAAGTTGTGTGAGCTCTCCATTCTTTATGATGTATCCTTTCAGACTGGTTGCTTGGACACCACCACCAACAACATCTTCCATTCCAGAATGGGTCTTGATGATATAGAGACCGTCCTTTGTATCTTCAATGATCTCTTGATTGTTCCATGTTCCCTTGTCAAAGAATGTGTTTGTCATTCTGGCGAAGATACGTCTATTGTAGTCCTGTGCGCGTCCATTTCCAGTCGGGTTGGTTCTCATTACTGCAGCTGTTTCTAGTGTGTGCATGTAACCGCGGAAAATACCATTCTCGATAATGGTAGTTCTTGAAGAGGGAGTCCCCTCTGAATCAAATGGAAAACTGCCTAGAAGGCCAGGAATGCTTCCATCATCAACCATTGAAACCTGATCTGTCCCAACTTCAACACCAACCAGATCAGAAAGAAATGACCTCTTCTTCACTACTTCATCAGCTTCGCTTGCATGCCCACAGACTTCATGAGCAATCAATCCAGCAATATCACCATCCACAACTGCGGTTACCTCTCCCGAGGGTGCTTTCGTTGCAGATAGCAGGTCAATTGCATCTCTAGCGCATTTTGATGCGAATTCATTCGGGTCTAAAACGCGGACCAGCTCATATCCTGCCAATCCACTCTTTATTGCGTAGTCATATTGTACTTTTGATTCGTCTTTTGCAACGGGTCTGACTGCAACTCTCGTCCGTGTTTCATCCCATTCCAGCCTTGAACCTTCTGAATTAGCAAGTCGATATATGACCTTACTATCAGCGTACATCGAATTTGTATTGACAATTTTCTCATCCACTTTCTGGGCCTTATCGAGATCCATAACGAAATCTAACTTCTCTTCCTCAGCAATGTTAGACGGATCTTCTTTTGTTTCCTGCCAGCTTGTTTCCTGATGTACAGGGATCCCAGACAGATTGATCTTCATTCGTGAGTGCTGCGCGTTGTGCTTAGCCATCTTTACAGCTTTTGAGAGAAGATTCTCAAGGATACCTAGCGAGAAGGGTTCAGTAATAGATGATTGGCCCCAACATTCTCCGACCAATACTCTTGCGACTGTACCAGCTTTTGTTGAACGGCTTAGTCGTCTCAGAGCTCCATTTACCACCGCAATCGAGGTTGTTGCTAAATCCTGATGTCGAATATCTGCAAACGACACATCACGGTCATCTATAGTATCGACAGCTTTGCCCATGACATCGAGCATGAATACTCACATATGCTCGGGCAATTATGCAATAAATAAGGCTTTGGAGAAATGCAATAAATACTGAGCTTAATGGGACCATCTAGAATTTGTAGCCATTATTCGTCCTGAAGATAACCTCTTCTGACTGACTCATCGATCAACCAGAGGGCAAATTTCCAGAGTTCCTTTGACCCCGTTGCAATATTCTTGTTCCTCTCAATGACTGCATGTCGTTTTACTCCATGCTTCTTCCAAGATGCTCCATGAGTATTGAAATTGAGTAGTAGCGGTTGAAGACGATCGAGAGCCGCAGCAAATCGTGCTTCAGGAGTTGCTCCTTCTTCGAACTCATCCCAGAGGTCTCTGAGTTCTCTGCCTTGATCAGAAGGTAGCATCGTGAAGATCCTATCAGCTGCGGCAACCTCTCTCTCCCTCTTACCCTTAGCAGCTTCATAATCATAGCAGAATGTATCGCCTGCATCGATTTCTACAAGGTCATGTGCAAGGACCATCTTCATGACTCTGGTAACGTCGAGATCAGATTCGTTGGAGTATTCTCCTAGAAGGAAAGCCATTAGAGCAAGATGCCATGAGTGTTCGGCATCATTCTCATTGGTCTTATCTGAGATGACGTAGGTTTGTCTATGAATTCTTTTTAGCTTGTCAATCTCAACAATGAACTCGAGCTGTTTCTGCAGTCTTTCTTCTGTCATGGCAGTCACGACGGCAGCGACAAGACCTAGATATCAGTACTGTGCTATAACATTAAAAAAAAAAGGAAAATCAGGATAGGTGGCGGGTTCGTGGGAATCGTGGTAGGAGGGGGGAGTTTCGTAATTGAGGGCATGTAACGAAAAACTAGCCCACGTACCCGCCTTGCATATTATCCCATGTTTCAGGTAAGAGTGTTTTACCCACACCTACCTGTTCCTCATAGTACAACTTGGTGCCTAACTTATTAACCTTTTCTTTTACGGATTCAGTATAACTATTACTTTAAGATAACTTTAACAAAACTTTCGAATTGGAAATTAACGTTGTTAATATGCGATAAATCGTAATTTCATTGTCTTTACCATCCGTAATATTCCGAAATTAACGGGATTTTAGTAAAATAAGTTAAAGTGGTTTTTTCATTGTTTTCAAAAGAGAATTGAGAGGATGGTCCCCTAAGAAACCATCCACGCAATGAAATTAGTCTTCAGCAACGAAAGGACTTGAGATGCTTTCCTCTTCAACCTTTGAGGGTTTGCGGGAACTACGCCATTCGTCAATTGGCATCCCAAACTTGGTCTCTGTTCTAGAACGATGAATTGTGTTCATTGTGCAGAAGGGGATTATACGACCATCAGGTACCGCGTAGTTGATGTCGCAGTGCTGAATCCGTTCCAAGTCAAAGTTGTAAGGATCTTGGAAGTGCATCATTCCAACCATGATGATGCGACGCATGAATTTTGCAAGTGTGTCATAGTCACCTCGGTCGAGGAATATATTGAGCAGATCCTTCAGAATACCTTTCTTCTTGATATGTCTCGCACCAGCTGCTATCTTTGCTTTTGCACGTTTACTAGCACCACGGGCTTCATCAGCATAGAGGTTTGCAATTTCTTCAAGTAGGACAAGGAATTTGTCTACATCAATTATCTCAGTGATTGGCTTGTACGATCCATCATCTTCGATATAAATGAAAGTAGCCATTCCACAGGCAAAGTGACAGCTGAGCTCTAGCTGGGGACCACCCTTCATAAGACCTAGTGCACGACCAACTGGCATCATTGCAGGAACTGGATACCATGCATCTGCAGGTATTGCTCCACCTGTCTGCTCTTCAATGAGATGAATAGCATCAGGGATTGTTATTCGCATCTGGTGACGTGAGTCATGGTCTATCCTTCCAGTGATACTAACTGGCTGGAAGTTGACCGCACGAATGACATCACGATTCTCAACAGCGAACTCGATGATTCCACCAAGCTGGTCACTGTTGATACCTCGAACTACTGTTGGAACAAGAACAATCGATTCCATACCAACCTCTCGTGCATGTTTAATTGCCTGCTTCTTTACAGGAAGCAGATTAGAACCTCTTGCTTCGATGTAAGGGTCAGGTGTAATGCCATCAAATTGCATATAGATTGTAGACAATCCAGCATCTCGGAGTTCTTGTAGGTACTCCTTGCTCTTTCCAATTCTAATTGAATTACTGGCAATTTGTACATGCTTGAAACCAAGTTCCTTTGCCCACTTGATATACTGTGGCAAATGCTTGCTTACAGTTGGTTCTCCTCCAGCGAATTGAAGTGCAGGAGCGGGAACAGGTTTGTTGCTTCGTAGGTTCCTCATCATCTCAAGAACTTCTTCAGGACTTGGCTCATAGATGGTACCACCCTCAGCAGCTACTGCAAAGCAGATAGGACATCGTAGGTTGCATCGATTGGTTACATCAAGAAGAGCAAGTGCTGTGTGTGATTTGTGCTCAGTGCATGGACCACAGTCTTCAGGACAGCCCTTGATACTTTCTGTTCGGGGATTGTCGAGGCCAATAGACTTGTACCACCAAGTCTGGGCCTTCTTGAACATCTCAGCATCTCCCCAGTAAACATCAATAATTTCACCATGTTTATCGCAGCTCTTCTTGTACATGATCTTGCCATCTTCTTCATAGACAAGAGCATCGATAACTACGGTTTTGTCATCTGTCAATAGACATTCAGGACAAATTGACTGAGTTGTGTAAGGTAATGGCCTTACAGCGTATTTCTCAACATGATACCGGGAAAGAGACCCTCCATCTGAATGCGTGATAGGCTCTTCAGGTATCGGCTTTACTTTTTCAGTTGCCATAATCATTCACTCCATGACCACATGGAACCACCACTGAACAGGGTGGTATTTCTTAGCCCGTGCCCGATTTTTCTCAATATAAACTCTTTCAGATGTTTCAGAGTATGAATAGGGAGTAGAGGCAAATCTACTCATT
>DAOWDY010000092.1 GCA_030638785.1 Candidatus Thorarchaeota archaeon | reverse complement strand
GAAGATTATGTTAGCTATTCAAAGAGGATAACTTCGACTGTTTCTCCTTCCTCAATTACATCAAGATTGACTGGTAATATTATGTAACCATCAGCAGTAGCCATACTAGTAATGGCGCCTGAATGCTTGTAGACTGGATAGGCGATTTCGTTTCGTATCCGGACGGTGAGAAACTGCTGCCTTCCTGAAGCTGAAACTAATCTCTTGCTTATTTTCGCAAACACTGTGTTTTGATGCTCAGGAGGTAACCTTGCCATTTGTCTCACTGCTGGGACTAGGAAAATGTAAGCATTACTGAGACAGGATGTGGGATATCCGGGCATTCCAAAGACCGGTGTGTTTTGAGCGACTCCATAAAGTGTAGGTTTTCCTGGTTTTATTTGCACTCCATGAAAGAGAACTTCTCCCACATCAGCAAGTATCCCGGCTAGAAGATCTTTCTCCCCAACCGAGCTTCCTCCAGAAAGTATAACCATGTCATATTGTAGAGCTTTCTCAATTGTATCTTTTAGGGCAGAGTAATCATCACCAACTATTCCAAACCGGTCCACTTGGGCGCCATTGGCTCGAAGTATAGTCTCGAGTGTGAAGGAGTTGACATCATAGATTTGACCCGGATTAAGGTTATCACCGGGCGTAACAATTTCTTCACCTGTCGGAATAACAGCTATTCTAGGGCTTGTGTAGACTTCAACCTCAGTCCACCCAAGCGCTGCCAGAGTGCCTATCTTGGCTGGGGTTAACCAAGCTCCTGCTGTGAGAACCAAATCACCTTCCTCGATGTCCTCACCTTTCTTCGATACATTGGCCCCGGGATATACTGGTTTGGTCACCAAGATTCGATCTTCATGCCGTTCAGTATATTCCACCATGACTACTGAATTGGCTCCACTTACTAGGGGGGACCCCGTGGCGATCTGGACGCAATGACCATGTCGTACCTCTTGAGCTGACACCTCGCCAGCATGAATAACTCCATCCAGCTCAAGGTATATTTCACGCTCATCTGCACCATAGGTGTCCTCTGCAATGACTGCATAGCCATCCATCGCAGACCTTTCAAAGGGAGGTACAAATCGATCTGCCTTGACATCAGAGGCCAGCACTCGTCCTGCAGCCTCATCTATTGGAATCTTCTCAATTCTTTCAGTGGGAATGCATGTTCTCAAGATGATTTTCTTTGCTTCCTCATGTGAAACTAGAAGTTTGAAAGGTTCCATCTCTTTCATCTGTCGACCTCCCATAGCAAATGGCCAATACTGGGCAGTATGATTTTCTTTAGTGCTGTCACCATGGCATTCTTTGAGCCTGGCAGACAGAAGATTGCTTTGTTCCCAACTAACCCGGCGACAGCTCTGCTGTAGATTCCTGCAAGACCGATTTCGTCATGACTCAGTCTTCTGAAATATTCTCCAAAGCCATCTAACTTCTTATCAAGGAGTGGATCTATCGTGTCTGCAGTTATGTCCTTCCTACCAACACCTGTACCCCCACTAGTCAGGATTACTCTGATTGAAGGGTCGTTGATATAACCAGTGATGGCTGTCCGCACTTCTCCTTCATCATTCTTCACGATATCGTATGCTTCAGTGGTATGGCCCTCTGACGCAACTATTTCCATGGCAATCTTTCCGGACCGATCTGTTTCCATCGTCCTTGTGTCACTCACTACTAAGATAGCAAAAGATGTTTCTAACCTCTGATCTCTCCTATGTTCATCACTCATTATAGTTCGACCTTCTCTTTTCTTACAACCCGAATTCCTTCTATACGAGCAATTGGATACTGTCCCTTAGAGTCCTTCTCAAGATATTTTGTCATATCCCAGATGGAGAGCAATGAAGTAGTGACGCCGACAAGAGCCTCCATCTCAACACCGGTCGAGTATGTAGCCCTTACTTCGCATGTGCTCTGTATTCTATCCTCAAGAAACTCAAAGGATATGCTCACTGACGACAATGGAATCTGATGACATAGAGGAATAATCTCGGAGGTTTTCTTGGCAGCAACGATCCCTGCTACCTCGGATACCGATAGAACATTACCTTTCTTTGTGGTACCAAAGCGTACAGCTTCAACAGTTTCTGGTTGAAGGATCAGTTGTCCTTCAGCTATAGAGGTTCTTAAGCTGAGAGGTTTCTCAGATATGTCCACCATCCTGACCTCCGACCGTTCTTTCGCTTCCAGCTCACCGACCCAATGACTACCTCCATCGTAATGTTCCTGTTTCCAAATGGGAACTATCTCTTTTAGTCGCTCAATTGCGTATCGACAGCTTTTGAACGCCTGGTCTCTATGCCCAGCTCCTGCTGCAATTATGACAATATTCTGTCCAATCTCAACGCGACCCTTTCGATGAATAATCGAAACATCAATTGCACCGAACTTCCGAATTGCATCGTCGCGGATTTCTTGAAGCTTCTCTACTGCCAATGAGTCATCGACCTCAAACTCTAACCTCTCTACCGTCTTTCCGCGACTCACGTTTCTGACTGTACCTAGAAAAATGACAATTGCACCCATCTCGGGCGTTCTGGTCCTAGACACAACATCATCAATTGAGAAATCTCCTGTAACAACCTCTATCAATTCTATTCCTCCTCCTGCCAATATGGTTCGCGAACACCAACTGCCGTCATGTATGCTTGGATAAGTTCACTCTCGTTCTTGTAATTTGAAAGGATTGTTCGAATTGGAATGAGATTATCATTTCTGTACAAACATGGTTTTAGCTTTCCATCGGATGTGACTCTCAGACGAGTACAGAATCTGCAGAAATTAGAGTTACGCATCGATCTGATAATCTCAACAATGACAGTGCCTTGGGTCAATTGGATTGTGTAATGTTTACGACCGTGTAGATTCCTTTGTACTACTTCTTTAGCAATTTCTTCAAAATGCTTCTCCAGAGGAGTAAGATCTGCTCGATATGCACCTAGACTATTCACGGGGTCAGTAGGTACATCTTGAAGCTCGATTAGCTGTAGGACTGCGCCAGTTTCGGCGGCGAATTCTAGCATTGAGCTAATCTCAGATTCATTAAGTGTCTTTAACAGAGTCATATTGATTTTCAAGGGAGTTAAACCGACTTCCACAGCCTTTGCAATTCCCCTTTTCACGCTAGGAAGAGATGTGGAGCCCGTCACTTCTCTAAATGTCTTTGAATCAAGTGAGTGTAGACTGACGTTAACCCTATTCAGTCCAGCTTTCTTCAGATCTAAAGCCATGCTTTCCAAGAGTGTACCATTTGTGGTGAGTGATAAATCTTGAACTAGTGGTGATATCCTGTGGATTATTTCAAAGATATCATCTCGTAGAAGCGGTTCACCACCAGTTAATTTCACCCTGGTCACTCCATGGTTCACTGCCATCTGAACGAGTCGTTCAATCTCTGCGGGAGCCATCTCTGTATCTGCAGATTCCTCACCCTCTGAGTGACAGAAAAAGCATGAATGATTACATCTCTGTGTAAGTGATATTCTCAAGTAGTTGACAGGTCGACCATGTGTATCAACTACCGGCTCCAAAATGCATGTTGGTTCTTTTTCCTTTCGTGGTGAGGAATCAGATTCGAGCATAGGCATCGATACAATGCAATTCAAATCCACATAAGACTGTTATGTTTGAGTATGCATATCGACCGTTATGTACAGTCGAACATAACAGTTATCTTTGTGTCTGTTTTGGTCGAATGCATTAGGGTCTCTTGGTGAGTCTAGTGAAAAATGAGAGAAGATTCGTGTATGCAATTATGTTTTTGAGCCTCTTTATGATCGGTCTTGGTTTTAGTTCATATCTTCTCCAAGTCCAGAACAAGGACACGCTCACTATTTCTACCACCACTAGTCTCTATGACACGGGATTGCTTGACGTTCTCAAG
>DAOWDY010000271.1 GCA_030638785.1 Candidatus Thorarchaeota archaeon | reverse complement strand
TGTGCGCTTATTGACGATCCACTAGAATCTGTTCCATTTGATCTCTACCTTCCTGTTGATTCCTCTGCCGATTCATACCCGGTTGTTATCACCTTGCAGCAACCAGGAGAAACTTCAGAGAGTCTAGCACTCTTGAACATAGAACTTGCCCGTCGAAATATGGCTGCAATCTCAATCACTGTTCCTATTGGGATGGATATTTCAAACGTGACCTGGAGAGGTCGACAGCTTGGTGATGTAATGGCATATCTCCGAGATACCATGGGAAACATTGAGTTTAACTATGCAGTCATTACTGATGCTGAATCTGCAAACATAGCTTTCTCAATGAATTTACTCATAAAGCACCCTAGTGCAATCGTAACAGTGGGATACAATTCTGATTGGGACCAATCTGCGAGATTCTACGAAGGCAATCTTCTTCTAATTTCATCTGAAGAGAATTTGGAAGTACTAGACATTGTAGAAGAACGTGATAATCTCACTTGCGCATGCATAGGAGTAGGTTATGGTGATCTGTCTGCAGGAAATGCATCAAGGTCAAAATTTCTTGAAAAAACCCAACTCAACCTAGATAATCCAGATGTCATTGAATCTTCAGTTGATTGGGTCATGCGGACTCTCCTTGCATATAGCTATGAAGAAGATGGTCTTGATACCATTGAAGATATAGTCAATACAGTAGCAATCACTGGTATTATCAGCGATGTCTTGTTAGGCGGTGGATTTCTTCTTGGTGTTGTTGCAATTATTGAATTCAGAAAACGTCAACATTGAATAAGAAAAACGACGTAACCGATTACTTTATTTCACACGATCAAAGGGGTCGAGTAATCTGGTGACCTAACGTTGAACAAAACTCCCCAGTACTTTGTACTATTCATCCTCTCAATCGTAATAGCATCTTCTCTCTATATTTCATGGTCTACAGATAGAGGACTTGGCGAGCTTGAGCTAGAGAGATTTACAATAGAAAGAGAACCTGGGAGAACTGTCGACTTTATGGTCTACAAACCCCGATACTCTACTTACGACGGACCGATGCCTCTCGTATTGACTACACATGGTATAGCTGGGTCCAAAGAAGGAATGTACTCGTTCAACATTGAACTTGCGAGAAGAAACTTCACGGTTGTTTCAGTAGATCTTCCGGGGCATGGCGATTCTATGTTGCCATTCAATGTCACAGACTTTGTTACAATGGCAGAGGATTTACTTGCGGCAGTGGAATTTGTGCAAGCATGGCCTGAAGTCAATGACACACATTATGGAGTCTTGACTCACTCACTAGGTTTTCAGATTGCAGTTGAGATGCAGAATTTCACAAATGCACCATTTGCATATACCGCAGTAGGTGCAGTCGCAGACATGGGTCTTGGAGAGATAACAAACTTTCCAGGTAATCTTATGATTGCAATGGGTGAATTTGATGAGATGATATCTGTTGAGGATGCATTAGAAACCATCATGGCTGCATCCGATCTTGAGGGAATACACCCTGGTGTCACTTATGGTTCATTTGAGAATCAGACAGCCTACAGAGTTGGAACCGCACCAACAGATCATGTATTTGAAGCCATTGACGGCACCTTAGTTGCTGAGGCATGTTCATGGATGATACAAGCCATTCAGGGAGTAGACCAATTAGAAAGAACACTCGACCTGAATGACCAAGTCTTCAGTTACAAAGTGTTCTCGATGGCAAGTGGTGTCTTTGCTCTGTTATTGTCAGTGATTCCCTTGGTCATGATTCTTAACTCAAAGCTTCCATCTCGAATCAGACCGAAGCCAATTCCCACGAATACTAATACTGAGTCCATCAAGCGGTCAATGATAATCAGTGCAGTACTTGGAACTGCCTTTGTCTTAATTTTTACTGCAACATCTTCAATTACGTTTCATTTAGAGAACGCTCATATCTATTGGCCTAACTCTATGTTTGCAACAGGACTTGTCCTATACTTCATTTTCTGCACGATAACCACAGTCATCGCTCTAAGAGTTGGACTGGGGAAAGAGCAGATGACCAATGCTTTTGATGCAGCCGGTATCAGAAAACAACCTTTTGGCGACAACATCAAAGAGTTCCTAAGAGGATTATTCCTTGCTCTCATCGTCATTGCTTGGTTAGTTGGTTGGATGGCCTTAGGAGGGTTACCAGAAGCAATGCAACCATGGATAATTTTCCAAATGGTAAGATATCCAGTCGGACTTCGGATTACTAATACAATAATTCTCATGGTCATTGCCATCCCATACTACATTGCTGAAACAGCATGGATTCGAGGAATACTCATAGACAATAGAGAATGGGGAACAAACGCATTTTCGAAGAACATCATATTTGCAGCGGTTGGAAGGTTGGGTGTGGCAGCATTCTGGTCTGTCTTTATGGTTTCAATCACAACAATTATGGGCTTCATATCAGGAACCATGGTGCTATTGGGTTTGCTTCTCATGCTCTTCTTCGTTGTATCAGCTCTGACAACAATACTGATTGCATGGTCCTCTCAGGAAATCAAGAATCCATGGCCAGCGATAATAGTTAGTGCATTCATCTGGGCATGGGTTGCGATATCAAGCATACCCCTCATATGATGATCCACTAGTCCTCGAATCGATGGAAGGCAAAACCATGTTCCTCAAACAGATGAAGTAGTTTTTCAACTGCACGCTCATCAGGGACCTCAAGTATCATTGTTAGGTCAGTCTTATTCGGAGCAATGTCAGGATCACTTCTATCTTGATCGAGTTCAATGACACTTACCCCAGATTCTGCTACTAGTTCAATAACCTTGTTCAAAGTCCCAATCCTATCAGAAATCGTACCTTTGAGCCTTACAGATCTCCCAAGCCGATAGAGTTCTTTCTCAACAACACGGGCCATGAAGCTCATATCGATATTACCCCCTGAAAGGACTGCAACAGCTTTCTTACCTTTGACGTTGATGTGTCCATGTTGGAATGCAGATAATGCAACACAACCAGCAGGCTCGACAACAATCTTTGCTCTCTCAAGAAGTAGAAACAGTGTTCTGGTGACCTCAAGTTCTTCAACCGTGACACAACCTTTGAGCAGTTCTTTAGCAATTCTGAAGGTCTTCTCCCCAACAGTCTTCACGGCGATCCCATCACAAACAGTGTCCAGATTGGTTACTGTTGTGACTTTTCCTGCTGTAAGGGAGGCATGCATCGAGGCTGCAGATGCGGCTTCAACACCATAGATTTCTATCTTAGGATTCTGTTCTTTCATTGCAATAGCAATCCCAGTGGAAATCCCTCCTCCTCCGACAGGAATAGCAACCACTTCAACGTCAGGTAGCTCATCTAGAATCTCTAAGCCAATTGTACCCTGTCCAGCTATAACATCATCGTCATTGAAAGGATGCAAAAATGTGGCACCAGTTTTTTCAGCAGTTTCAAGAGCGTGTCCTAGGGCATCATCAAAGGTTGCACCATGCAAAACAACATCTGCACCGTATCCCCGTGTGGCTTGGATCTTAGCAATGGGTGAAAAGACAGGCATGACTATCGTGGATTTGATTCCCAGTCGCGTGGCCGCATATGCTACACCTTGAGCATGATTTCCAGCCGATGCAGCAATAACTCCAGATTTCTTCTCAGCTTCACTGAGTTGAGACATCGCGTAGGCCGCGCCTCGCACTTTGAAGGACCCAGTCTTTTGGAGATTCTCTAGTTTGAGATAGATGTCTCCTTCAGTAATCCTAGAAAAGGTTGATGAACGGTCTAGTCGTGTAACATGGATGATACCGCTAAGGACATTTCGAGCATCTTTAATCTTTGAGAATATTTCCTCAAACCCACTCATGAATCGCACCTGAGTCCACAGGGAATTCCTTGCAGATAACAATTACGGGGAACTTCACATTACGTTATTGGAAGTGGCGGCATTGTAAGTCGCAAATAGAGAAAGAAAAAGACAACAAGACCAATGATGAGCATTATTATCGCAATTATAGTACGAGCAGCTTTGGAAACCATGAGGTAATAATTGAACACTAGCATAAGAAGTATTTGAAACAAAGTGCGAGCCGCAGTGGGTACGGAGATCACGGGTAATCAAGAAGATGTGAAGACTAATCTTTCACATTACTGCGGCTCCCATAAATTACTATGATTTTACATAAAAGGGTCTT
>DAOWDY010000111.1 GCA_030638785.1 Candidatus Thorarchaeota archaeon | reverse complement strand
TCTAGACGCGGAAATGCCTTGCTTGGAGTTCCTACATTGACGCCACAATCTATGAGAACGTTAGATTCAGGTGTTTGGAGAAACATAGACTGTCGTCCAACTTCCTTAAACCCACCTAATCCCGTGAGTCGTATCCACCCGTTTTCTACGAGGGATTGTCTGTGAATGCGTTTTCCAATCTCTCTGAATGCCTTGTTTCTTCGACTAGCCTCGGACTGGATAATATAGCGAATCTGTTTAATGAGCTTGCTCTCTATAGGAGGAGTTCGCATCACATTAGGGCGCCAAAAGGTATGTCGTGTGATCTCTCTGAGTGTTGTTCCACTGCGGCCAATCACAAGTCCTGGTTTTTGGGCTTCGATTATGACCTCACCTCGTGAGTCATCGAAATAAATCGAGCTAATCTCCGCTTCCTCTGGGACCAGTTCCCGTACAGCCTTCTCAGCTTCTTCATGAGGAAGTCTTACTTCTGGAGCTGACCTGACAACAATACGCTTTCGCATCTTTCTGGCGAGGGCTTTTATCTTATCTCCATCATCTAGTAGAATCTTAGGGGCCTTGGAGTATATTGCAATCTCAGGACCTTCATAATCTACACTGCTAATTGCAGCTGAACGTGGCAGAGCTTTCTTAACTGCCTCGCGAATATCTAAAATTTCATTATCGCTAGAAGCCATTTGTTGTCACTTCTCATATCTACGCCCAAACCTACCTCTCTGAGAATCTGCTCTCTTGAACCCATTCAGGCTTGTGGCAACAGCTGCTAATCGAATTAAATCACAGGTGTAGTGAAATTCACTACCCCTTCCAAATCTTCATGATGGACTCCTTGTCCATCTCCTGATACCCGTCCTTGTCAATAACGCTGACAAGAATCGAATTTCCTGAAGCTGCATCTCTTTCGATTGCTGCTGCAACTGACCGAATAGCAAGTTCAACTGCCTTCTTTTTCGGCAGGTCATCTTTGTACTCTGCTTCTAAAACACCAAGTGCTACAGGTGATCCAGAACCGTTTGCAACGTACTTGTCTGGTAATACAGAACCAATAAAGTCTGTATAGAAGACCTGTGGGCCTTCGTCATCAAATCCTCCTACAAGACTACCTAGCATGTAGCCTCCTCGAGCTTGGAACATAATGTTACTTAGCAGTCTTGTCAGGGCCTTAACACGCATTGGCCGACCTCTCTGAATTTCAAAGAGTTTGGCTTCCGCCCTAAGTAGGTCCATGATTGCCTGTGCATCTGCAACAGATCCCGCTATGGTTGCACCAATACTGTCTGTGATTTTGTAAATCTTCTTAGCTGTTTTACTGGCGATTAGAAAACCCATTGTGGCTCTCTGGTCGCTAGCTAATACAACACAGTCTTTTGCAACCAGTCCAACAGTAGTTGTACCAGTTTTGAGTTCTTCTGGAGCTTGAGTTGGATGTTCCATATCGAGTAACTCCCATTATAGAGATTAAGTCTCGGAGAACTAGTGACAATTAGCTGTTTTTAGTGAATTGTATTAAAACATTGTGTAAGGGTACTAAATCAAAAAAAGAGCATAAATGACTCTACATGGAGCTAAACTGCTCCATGTAGGCGCATTTGACAATTATGTTACATTCTCTTTCGATTCTTCAGGACGAGGCCATATTGTGATTAGCTTGACCTCTTTGGCTTTTTCCACAACTTTGAGCGAATCAGCAGCTATTCCGATTTCACCATATTGAATATTCTCAATATATCGTGACTCTTTTGGTAGCTCAATGGTGATAGTCTTGCCTGTGATTGATACCTTGAACTGCTCACTGGGAATGGCTGGGATCCTTCTCTTCACAACAGCAAGAATCTTGTCAGCAGGGTTCGATATTATCTCTTTCACTGTCACATCAAAAATCAGAGTCTTTCCAGCAAGTGGAGGGTTAAAATCAACTCTCACAGTTCGCCCAAGCACGGTTGTGATGACACCTCGCTCACGACCGAAAGTGACTTCCTCTCCCTTGTAGCCACGGGCACCTGCCTTGTGGAGTTTGGTCAATGCTATTTTCTTGATAAGGTTAGGATCTCTTTTACCAGCGCCCTTTTCGGGCGGGATTTCAATCGTTTTACTGTTTCCCACTTTCATGCCAACTAGCTCTTCTTCTAATGCCGCTAACAACCAATTCCATCCAATGGCAACAAGCATAGGTTCGTAGCGTTCATTCTCCTTGTGGATTTCCTTCTCTTTTGCAACATCTTCACTTGTGGTATCGAAGTAGAAGTCATCCTCTTTTGTATGAGCCGTGTAATCAATGTAAAGGAGACTCTTCTCACCCACAACGGTTTCATCCTTCTTCTTGGTGGTCTTAGTTGTCTTCTTGCCAGTCGGTTTCTTTTTTGCAACAGGTTTTTTCTTAGCTTTTGCAGCTGAATCATTAGTAGACATATCTGACTCCCTCTCTGGGCATTTTGCTGTTCTCTGCGGCCCTGCTCGGTGTTATTATAAAACGGTTTCCTTAGGTCCTAATTCTTCAGGACACCTCGCATAATTTGTAGTTTTTCAAAGAATAGCGGAGTTTCACCGACAATCTCTGTAGATAAAGAACAGGAATTCATGACACGCTCAATAGTTTCGACATCCGCAAGTGAAGAAACAACGACGTACAACCTGCCTTCTGGTTGCAAGTACTCCACTGCCTGTCGAATGAACCTTTCAGTAAGTTCGATACCTACTTCCCCGCCAATCAATGCGTGATCAAGTGAAGTACCACCTTCCTCAGCTGGTAAATATGGAGGATTAAATGCAATGATTGAGAACTTTTCCCTTGGGCTAAGACCAGTGAGCATCTCGGACTGGATCACGGTACACTTGTTTTGTAGAGAATTTGTTCGGACATTTGCTATAGTGTTTCTTACCGCAGCAAATGAGATATCAATTGCAATAACCTGACTCACTGCCTGACACAAGTGCAAAGCAACGTATCCTGTTCCTGATCCAACTTCGAGCGCTCGGTCACTTGGCTTTGTGTCAATCGAATCTAGTAGGAGAAAAGTGTCCTCGGCGGGAGGATATACATCTGGGAAGACATCTATCTTGAGGATAGATCGCATCATATTGAATCTCCCCTTGGACCTGGTAGGTCTCCAGATTCAACCAGCTTCTGAATCACATCTGATAACCGCACAAGGGTTTCAAGTGACAGTGTTCTTAGTCGGTCTGTTTTATTCACATCATCAAGTCGTGAAAAGAGACCGTCTGCTAGATTGGGTCTTCCAAGATTCTTGAACCAAATCTTCATGGCTTTGCGTAGCTGCTTATTGGGATACGAATAGAGTCCGTGCACCATCCAGAAAAAGATCTCAGAATTTTTCGCCATTGGTCCAGTATCTCTCTTGATGACTTTGAGAACAGAAGAATCCACTGAAGGCACTGGGTAAAAGTTTCTAGCTTTTACATCCATCAAATGGGTGGCTTTACCCAGATACTGGAAATCAATTGATAGTCTGGAATATTCTGAACTTCCAGGACTTGAAAGTAATCTCCGAGAGAACTCCTTCTGATACATCAAGATACCCAGTTCGAATTTTGCTTCCTTGAGAAGTCTGAAAGTAATTTCAGATGATATACTGTAGGGAAGATTAGCAACTATCTTGTCAAACTTAGGAAGGTCAACTGTCAGAGCGTCCCCGTGAATAATCTTCACATTTTCAGACTCAGAAAAAATATCTTTTAGCGCATTGACCAATCCCATCTCCAGCTCGATGACGGTTACACTATCCGCCACTCCTGCCAATATATTGGTGAGGATTCCCAATCCCCCACCAATCTCTAATATTCGATCACTCTGAGAGATCTCCGCAGAAGTCACTATCTGCCTAGCAATGATCTGAGAATTAAGAAAACTCTGTCCCATCTCTTTTCTAGGCTTCACCGAATATTTTCTGAGTAATGATTTAATGTCATTATCGTGCAGGAGGCTCACCTGTCACAGGTTCTACCTTCGAGGGGGTCTATCTCTGTCTCTGTCATCCTCGTCTCTTCTTGGAGGCCTAACAAAGAGCCATCTCTTGACATCTTCTTGTAGCTCGTCAATGATCCGTGCAGTGATAACCTTCTTGGGTTGTTGTAGTTTGGTTCGAGATGCAATATCTTCGAAATTCTTGAATGGTTTTTGCTTCCTCTCTTCTAGAATTGCCCACATCAGTGTCTGTCCAATGCCAGGTAGTAATTGAAGAGAATGCATTCTTGTTGTAAGGGGCTTTGCTTCATTGAAAAACTGAACAAATTTGTGCTCATGTTTTGTGACAATCATTTCAATTACTAGTGGAAGTTCTGAAGAGCTCTCAGGAGCCAAGTCGTCATAGAAGATACGTCTCCTTACATGGTCTATCTTCCCCTTGGCATTTCTATGAATTGGCACCCTCTCCTGTGGATGAAGAGTTGTCCCATATCTCGGAGCAAGTTCGAGCAATGTAAAGAAACTCTCACCTAATGCTTGAACTACGGTTTCTCCTCGAGGCCTATTGTCACGCAAAAAGACCTTCGGTGGTATGACTGCCAAGACATATGCATGGGTCTCGAATGCTCTGTTTTGAGAATCCTCCATTTATTATCGCTCCTGACTATGTCAGACCACATCAACCATGAATTGTATTGTTAATGATAAAAGTCAATCGGGAAAAGCAGTATCAAAGGCGCCTCTTGTAAATGTCGACTCATGACTATGATCGATTGCTCTCAACAACTCCAACAATCTCAAGTTGTTGCTCCTCGGTGAGGTCCGTTGATTTTGTATCCAAGATAGTCTTGAGTTCCTCCACATTGACTGGTGCAATGTTTACTATCTGTACAGCTTGGAATCTTGAAAGATTATAATTCTTCATGAGTCTAGCTACAAGCTTTGTTGCAACAGCAGGAGCCATCTTTGCGAAGGTGGAAGCATGTTCAAATGTAATTGACTGCTGGAAGGATAGCTCACTCTCCTTACCGCGCTTTGATAGTAATTTCTTGACTTGTGGGAGTGTAACTTCCTCCTCACCTACAATTTCCTTCGGCATTCTACTCCCCTCAGCCTCTACTTGGACGAAGATGCTCAGGTCTTATGATGAGTGACTTTAGAGCATTACCCATCTTTACATCTACTTCGATAGCTCGTCCTCTCTTCCCTTTCACCACACCAGTTCTACCTTGGTATCTGCGGTGTGGCATTCCTTTGTGTATAGCAGGGTCAATCACTATGTTGACTCGGTCGCCTACCTCATAGTCGGTTAGAACCGTGCTCACAGGTCCCAAACCTCTCGTTCGCACTCTCTTGCTCATTAGACTGCGTGTGCGTGCACGAAATCCATGACTCTTTTTGACCATAGGGCATCAACTTTTTGTCCATTGTTCCTCGGTGTAACAGAAAAAGGGGACACTGCATGACCAAGGCTCAGCTTGACCTCTGGAGTAGCAACTTAAAGATTATGGTCTGTTTGTCTTGAATGAATTCCGACTACATCTAGTAGAATACAGATACAGGACGTACCAAGAACTTCTGTCAATGAGGGAGAGGTCCTTCCTTCATCACCGGAGACCAATTCTTTGACGTAAGTTCCACCTTGCACTCTAAAGAAACCGTCAATCTTTTTGGATTCAATCTTCTTAAGTTTCACTTCATTGACTTGTTTTTTTCTCACCAAGTCGCTTCTCCTATGAGCAACACGATTCGGAGTTCTCTGCTCAATAGTAACCCCTGCAAGACGCTCTACCGCCTTTACTAGGTCTTCCTCAGCGAACTCTTCTTCCGTCTGTATAATGGCTTGATACTCCTTGACATTCTCCGAAGATTCACTCTTTAGCTGTTGAAACCGTTTCCTTGTGGAGATTGCAAGACCGGTGACCTCCACTTTTCCCTTCGCGTGCTCATTAATGAGCGCTGCAAGCTTCTCTAAATTTGGTTTTCGAATCGTAGGCTTTGAGATTTCAATTACGAAGGGTCTCCCATTACCAAGCATCAGTACATCAATATCTTCTCGTCCTGCTGCATGTACTTTGAATTTAGAACCATGAAGTGCGTCTTTGGCAGGGATACCAATGTATTCAGAAACAGAATCTTGATACTTGCGTCCAGTACCTCCGCAAGAATCACATCCCCTTCCATTGCACTCACCACAGTCCCACCTACTCTGAGGGATTCCTCTCTCGAGTTTATTATATCTTCCAAAAATGAAGACGGGATTGATACGAAGTTCTACATGATCCTTAACCATGTCATAGAACACGACCAAGTCTGGACGTTCGAAATCCACTTCTCTATCCAAAACTCTTGCTAGTTCCTTTCCCAGTTCACGATTGAAGTCCGATTTCAGAGTTTCAGCATCCAGCAGTTCAAAATTGGCCCGTAATTCATCCTGTTTTTCGACCAAGATGGGATCTGGAGAAGATCCAACGAGAAATGTAGTGAATTCTACTGAAGAAATAGCATCCTGAACCCTCTGAACAATTCGAGGAATCCTCTCGAAGATGCCTTCACTACCAAGTGTGCACAGATAACAATGATCTATAACTTGAAACCCAAACTTGTTCTTCTCACAAAGTTGCTTTGCTGGATTGAACATTCCATTTTCTGCGAGAGATATTAGAAGTCTTTCTCCTGTTTCTTTATCCTCATGTTTGAGATGTTCATCAGCGCTCATTGACAGAGCAAGTTTCAGGGATTGACCACGGTGTGCATTGGTTGTATCAGTACTCAACCAAGCGAATTGACGTCCCAGGCATTGGTCACAGATTGGATGCTTATCTAATAGCCTCTCAACCTTGGCCATTATGTTGTGACGGGTAGCATCCATCTGATTACACCTTAGACAACCCATTCTTCAAAGTCGATTGATAAAGGTGTGGCTATATCATCACAGAAACGGATTCAAGAATCGAATTACCCTGAAACCTAACGATATTATGCTTGGATTCTTCAGAAGACTAGTGATGACCTTCCCTTGCATATCCATATCTCCTTCCCTCTTCACAACATCCAACAGGCTCATGTCATCAGCCCCTTTGATGAGTTCATCCAATCCCCGATCAGATAGAGAAGTTATTGCACGTTGTGCAAGATACATTGTGCGCAGGTCTCTCTGTAGAATTGACCGCCAAGAGCGCTCGTAACTATCTAGATTTATCTTCCCATCTAGTTTAGATAATGCATTGGAAACAACTTTTCCTGCAATCTCTGCTGCTGTCCCCCCGACAACAACACCGCCTCCTGTAGTAGCTTTTACGATACCCGCTGCATCCCCTACTGCGAGAAAACCACCCTCTACAGTCTTCTTGATTGGCATCCCTACCAATACAATCCCGCCGAACCCTCTCACAATCTTAGCACCTCGAAGTCGTGTACTCATGATCGAAAGATGTTTCATGGATGCCTGCAATCTCTGTTTCGGCCTATCACGAGATGCAATTCCCACTCTAGCTCGTCCGTTTCCTAAT
>DAOWDY010000002.1 GCA_030638785.1 Candidatus Thorarchaeota archaeon | reverse complement strand
GGTGTTTGAGAGTGCTCATCTAATCACTATTCCAGTGATGATCCCTCAATCAGGCGAAGACTTGATTCTCATTCCTGAAGAGAACAAGGACTTCTTTGACCGAATTGCATCTGAGGACAAGACTTGGAAGCTATACGAAGGTCTCTATCATGAACCCTTTCAAGATGAAGGCGGCGAAGAAATACTGAAGGATATGGCAGCTTGGATTGAAGAACACCTTTAGAGAATTTCATGGTACACCTCGGAATCTATGAAAACCCTTTTATGCTCCTCACAGGTTCGACGCGCCAAGTAGTGAGATGGCACTAGAGAGTCCGTCTATAGATAAGAGAGTGACATTGGATGAACACCTTACGTAAAAGCTTCACATTTCTTCTAGTCCTTCTAATGCTAACAAGCAGTGCGACTCAAGTAGCATTTGTTGGAACCGCATTCGTCACAACGGCACCTGTGAGTACTACTACTCTTGCAGACTCAGAGCTTGTTGTAGTCAATAACACCATTAATTATAATCAGGCGTTCAACGATGACGATTTTGAGTTCTTCGTATACAACGGAACTCTTGAGGTTGCGCTGGCAAATATTACGCTCTACAATGTAACTGATGACACAAACTATGATTCAAAGCTTACTGTAGGCGACGGATCAGCAATCTTCTACAACATTCCCGTAGGAGTATATGAGTGGAACGTGACTTGGGCTGATGCTGGTTTGACTCAGAACGGGACAATGGTTTCAGATGGACCTGAAGTTGAAGTAGATTTAGAGATTGGAAACTTGGACTGGGAAAACGATGATGATGATTTCATTGCCACCGTCTTAGATATCGATGGAAACCCAGGTGAAGGGCTAAACTTTACCATTTGGTCACGAGACACAAACACAACCTACAACCAAACAATCCTAGGTTCAGATGGAGTTGCAAACCTTACTGATGTTCCGATCGGTAACTATACCTACTATGTAGTGGTGCAGACTGGCGACTATGCAGGCGTTGCAATCGCGGTAGAGAATTTCACAACTGATGGTACTACAATGAAGGTTTACATCAGAGCACTTGGGAATTTTGCAGGTGATCCTGGATACTATGATCTTGAAGTTTTCACCTACTTTGAAACTACTCAGGCACCATTAGAAGGGGCGCTAGTCAACGTCACTGACTACAATGGAACAGAAATAGCCCATCAGTTCACTCCATTTAATGGTACAGTGAGATTCCTTGACTTGCCAGTAATCTTTGTAAATTGGACGGTATCATACTTAGGTCAACCAATTGGTGCTGGAAGTTATTCTTACAATCTGACCACTATCAGTACTGATATTCGTGTCCCATTGATTACTGCACCTAGTGATGAAGTCGAATTCTACTTTGAAACCGAGAACATCACAGTAACATGGGAGATTGAAGATGAGAATCCATCTGAATTAAGAATGTATGTTGATGATGATCTCAATGAAACTATTTCATGGACCAATCAGACAACTTACATATTCAACGCTACCGGGCTAGATATCGGTATCTATGAATTGAAATTGGTTGCTTCTGATCTCAACTCTAACAGCAACGAGAGCATTGTTTCCCTTCGAATCTTCGAGAATGTAACCCCAGTGGTTGATTCTCCAGATGACTTGGAGTTCTTCTACACTGAAACTGGTCAATCACTGCGCTGGAACCTGACTGACGACTATCTGGATTCCTATATACTGTACAGAGATGATGAGGGAATTGAGAACGGAACTCTTGACCCAGATGAGCCCTTCTATAGTACTTCTATCACAGCTCTAAGTGTAGGAGTCTACAATTATGCCCTATGGGTGAATGATACTAGTGGCAATTCTGCCTTCGGAAATGTCACAGTTACCGTCAACACAGATAACATTGCACCAGTATTTACATACGAACCTGATGATGTCTACTATGCTCGTGGTGATAGAAACATTATTCGAAACTGGACTGTCAATGATGATTACAAGGCTAACTATACGATCACAGTTGATGGTGTTGAGGTAGTTCAAGCTGATTGGACCTCAGATACAATCGATTTTGATTTCTGGGGACTCACTGAGGGAAGTCATGTTGTCGTCCTAACTGTGACTGACCTTGGAGGAAATACAGCCACTTCTACAGTGAATGTCTATGTTTCAATGCCAACAGCAATGCTCGCTATCATCGGCGTCTTAGGGATTGCAGGCGTGCTGGTACTCTTAGGCGTGTTATTCTGGTTCATCAAGATTCGCTAAAATGGAAAGACGGTCTACTTTGGCCGTCATCCTTTTATCTTAAGGTCTTTCTCGAGAGAAGAGTCTAGGTTCTCAGCCTAGACACCGAGATTGTGGTGACTATTATGGAATATATCCATGTACGTGACGTGCTTGATGGAAAGCACGAAGGAAAAAAGGTTCATCTACGCGGCTGGGTTCATAGGATCCGAAAGCAGACGAAGATGACCTTTGTTCTACTTCGAGATCCATCTGGCGTCGTCCAGACAGTAATCAAAAACTCTGTAGTCAGTGAAGAATCCTACGCTGACGCTAGTAAAATGTTGATAGAATCCCTCATTGAACTCGAAGGTATCGTTAGAGCTGACTCTAGAGCGGAGGGCGGATACGAAGTGCAAGTGGACAATTTTGTGGTGTTGCACTTTGCTGAGGACTTTCCCATCACTGAAAATCAGAGTACTGAGTTCCTGAATGATAATAGACACCTATGGATGAGATCTCGCAAGTTGAGTAATGTCCTAAAAGTACGGGACGAAGTGTTCAGGGCGGCTCGTGAATATCTGAGAAGTGAGGATTTCTATGAAACCACTTGTCCCATGTTTGTGTCAACCATGGGCGAAGAAGGAGCTGATCTCTTTGAGGTTGAGTATTTCGATAGGAAGGTATTCCTGACCCAAACAAGTCAGATGCATTTAGAACCCCAACTCTTTGCTATGGAGAAGGTGTTCATTCTTGCACCATCATTTAGAGGAGAGAAGTCCCGCACGAGAAAACATCTAACTGAGTTCTGGCATCTTGAGGTTGAAGAGGCATGGTGCGACCACGAGTGTAACATCAAACGACAAGAGGGTCTAATTACCCATATGTGTCAATCAGTTGTCAATAACAGACCTGATGAGCTTGCAGAGTTGGGTGTCGATCCAAAGAGACTATTGAAGATCAAACCTCCGTTCGAACGGATAACCTATGAAGAGGCAATAGAGACCTGTCAAAAGGCTGGGCTCGATATAAAATGGGGTCAAGATATTAGAACTGAGGCCGAAGATATCCTCACTAAAGATCGTGATACATTCCTCTTTGTGGAATATTACCCTAAGGAGATCAAGAGCTTCTATATGAAAAACAATGAGGATGATTCTCGCACCTACAAGAACAACGATCTTCTTGCACCTCATGGATACGGTGAGATTATCGGAGCAAGTCAACGAGAGGATGATGGTGACAAGATCCTAGAGAATCTGAAACGTATTGGTGATGATCCTAAGAAGTACGAGTGGTATATTGATCTTCGAAAATATGGAAGTGTGGAACATTCCGGATTTGGAGTTGGTATGGACCGACTAATCACCTGGATGCTTCAGCTTGAACACATCAGAGATTGTGTGCCATTCCCAAGGACAGTTAGCAGAATATATCCCTAACATCATTCGCCATTTTGAACAGGCAAGATTTAGTCTTGCCTAACTCCTATTTTTTCAATTATGCAGAAAGTCATACTTATTATGAGTACTACTTATTCTCGTCAGACGATACTTGTTTTGCATCTCGAACCCTTTTTTCCTCAACTAATTCTGCCTGTTGGATTCTAACCAATCTGTAGGAATAAATAAGACCAGCAAGTCCAATTAGCGATATCACAAGCCATAATGGACTAGCCAACGGGTGGGAAAGTACCAGCGTTAGAACGTAAGCATTGAGAAAGAAGAAGAATATTCCAAAGGTCACGATAACAGCATAATATGACGATGGTAGTTGAAGAGCACTCATTCCTTACACCATATGCAGTGAAATCATTACACAATATAGAGATTGTCCAAAACGATTAATTTCGAGCTTCTTTGTTGTTGTTCTCGAACTCCTCCATATTCAGGGGACTGATGAGCAATCCTTCGGACGTAGCTTTTAGCACGACCCGTTTTCCTAGACCTGCAAGCCTTCGTACTGTTTCAGGTATGACCATTCTTCCTTTGGCATCGATCTCCGTGATATCACCATAAAGCGTGTGCTTCTGACCTTCAATGAGACCATCTCGAATCCTTAGCACTCTATCGGCGTAAGCAGCCACTCTAGGATTATGGGTGACGTTCACAATAGTTGTGTCAAAGTCCTTATTCATCGACCTAAGAGTTTCCATGACCATCTGAGCAGTTTCAGTGTCGAGCTCACCAGTTACTTCATCTGCAAGGATGAGTTCTGGTTTGTTGGCTAATGCAACACAGATTGCTACCCGCTGGTTTTCTCCACCTGACAGTTGATGTGGCTTGTGATTTATTCTAGGAGCAAGACCCACAGTTTCAAGTAACATCTTTGCACGTTTGTCTGAGTCTGCCTTTGGAGCACCTGCTAAACGCATGGGAAGAATGACATTCTTCAATGCCGTCAGTCCTGGAACTAGGTTTCCAGTCTGCCAGACAAATCCAACTTTCTGTCTTCTATAGAGCATTGACCTTTTATCATCTAGGAGTGTGACACTGTGACCGTCATAAAGGATGGTCCCTGCAGTCGGTTTATCGAGGGCACCCAGCATCTTCAACAAAGTCGACTTACCTGATCCTGATGGTCCTACTATTGACAGAAACTCCCCTGTTCCAACCTCGAAGTCTAATCCTCGCAAGGCAATAACTTCTTTGAAACCTCTCTTGTAGACCTTCATGAGGTCTCTAATTACGATCTTGTTTTCTTGTCCTATTTCTTCGAGATTTTCAGTCATTTCTTTCACTCCGAATATTGAATTTGTTCTGCAATATTTTTCTTTAACGTCCGTGATGTAACATAAAATGTTGCAATGAGAGCAAATACAAAACTACAACCTAAGATTATCCCTAGGATATCAGGTGGAATTGCCATTATCACAGGTAGTCGTAACCACATATTGATCGTGCCTGTTCCGAAATAGACCAAGGGCATATTGATTGCAAAATACGACAAAATTAGACCAATGAGAGCACCTATCGCAGACGCTACCAAGAGACCCAAAGTTGTATCAATCAAAACGGAACCCGATATGGATTTGCTTTCTGTCCCTAATGCACGAAGAACCGAGAACTGCTTCCGTAGTCTTCTTATTCTTACTGTAGCAACAATCATCATTCCAATGGAGAGATAGATGATTGTAAAGACCACATTCAGAGTATAAACTCCATATATTGTCTGTCCTGCCTTTGAATCTAAAACATCATCGATCTGAGGATAAGGAGATTCGATGCCGTTGAAGCTGCTAGGTGCTACGTTCCAAAGATCTCGCATCACCTGTGTATAGTTTGCTCCAGGAATTGTCTTAACAAAGAATTTGTTGACATTCGTGACATTAAGACATCTATGTGCATAATCAATGTCAACCACAACAAAGTCATTTGCATTAGGTTCTCCAGGGAGATATGTTGATCCCCAACTGTCACTGTTACTAAGCACATCTGCAATGGTTACAGTTGTTTCGTTGACCCATTTCGACCCATGAGTTGCATTGATCCAATATGACCCGTAAATCGCGAGGTCGAACTCATTGGCGTAAACTGGTGTCTGTGTAAACCCACTACCCACATAATGATCAATTGGTCTGAATGATGATAAGACGATGCTTTCATCTCCAATCATCTGATTTATCGCAGATTCAGGTGTACCGTGCAATGTGAAGTATGGGAGCCAGAATGCTGTTTCAAGCCAAGTTTCTGGGTCCACAGCATAAACTGGTATTGACGTGTTGACAAAATACCGATTACCCCAATCTGAAGTATAGTATGAAATACTTCCCGTGAATGAATAGATTGGACTTACCTGAGCAACTCCTTCAACCGCGGTGAGGTTCTCAAGAAGATCCAATGTCACGTTATTTAATGAACTATCCACAGTTATCGCAATATCCGCACCTGTGTAGAACTTGAATATTGAGTTGGTATGATTGAGCCCAGTTGTTGCCGAGGTCGCTGCAAAGACTCCTGCGGCAAAGACCATCGCTATGAACACTACTCCCATAGCTTCGCTCTTCTTGTACATCAAGACTGTTCGTGACATTACACGAGCACCAACTCGAATTGATGGCCTCTTGATTCTCCCCATTATGCGTGATTTGTATCTTGAAATAGGTCTAGCCAAGAGTCGAGCAAAGGATACAATGAATGCTACCATAAGTGGGATGAGGAAAAGCATCAATACTATGGACCCAGAACCGTAGAAGCTCACGTAACCGATGAATGACATCATTGGCAAAAGGATGTATCCCGATATCCCTAGTACAATCAACTCCATTAGAGGACTGCCTTGGTTCTCTTGTTGCGAAAGGCTCTCTTGTTCTAGAATCTTGTGAGCCTCAGTAGCTGTCATTAGATAGGCTCTAATTCCTATTGGGAAAGCTACGACTAGTCCCACACCAAAGGAGAAAATAAAGATAGAGAGAATTGCTCCTGATGATAGAATCAGTGTTAAATCAGAAAGTTGTGCGAAATTAAACACAAAGAATGTTCTGACAGTACTTGATAGTATGGATGCACCAATTCCCATGAGAATTGCGCCTGCACTTCCTAGAAGACCCGTAAAGATTGCACTGCTTACTATCCATGAAAATGCTTGCCAACCGGAAGCGCCCCTAGTCTTAAGCGATCCGACATCTCTTCTCAATTCATCACTTAATAGATTCGAGTTGTAGTAGATGAGCAGAACTCCCATTATGATACTTGGAATAGAAAATGACAAAGCAATTGCAGTCATTCCCATTGACCATGCAGAATACTGATACACTGCATCTTGAATGCCATAATCTGATACTAGTGCATAAGGTAAGGCATCCTGCTCGAACTGTCTTCTTATGTTGTCCAATGTATCATATATTGTTGTGACATCTGCTTGGATTATTGCATCACGATTGAGGTCAACCCAGAATCTCTCAGATATTCCATCCCACCTACCGAATCCAAGCTCTTCAAATCCCTCATTCAGCGATTCCTTTGTTGTGATCATTATTAGGGATGAATCACGGTCTCCCAAGTCCTCATAATAGTAATAATACTCCACTGGAAAGAGATCTGAACTAAAGGTTCCAACAATCTCGTATGTCTTGTTCACAGGTACCTCTTCATAGTAATCGTCGTATGTCAGCACTTCAGCTATGTAATCATCGCCTATCTCGTAGTTCTCAGAAATGAAAATATTCTCTTCAAGATAACAGGTTGTGTCTGTGAGAGAAGGAGCTCCTGAACTATGGGACACAGCATCAGGAAATGTTTCAAAGAAACCATCTGATACTCCCAGAAATACGACTCGTTGATAGTCATAATAGAAACCGTATGGGTCTCCGGGATCATAAACATACATGAATCTCTGAGTTCCTTCGATGACACTTATGGGTTCGATATGCGACACCAAGTCATGTTGATTCAGTAAATCCTCGACAAAGGAGATTTCTGTTTCGTTCTGTCTATAGAAAGAACTGCTCATTGATATCTCCATGTCAACTGGTAGTTCCTCAGTAAGGTCATCTAAGACTGAAGGTCCTGCGGTATCCATGTAGAAGAGGATTCCCCCAAGCACCCCTGCTGATAATGAGAAAATCAGGAATGTGGTGATGACTTGTGGTGCCTTGGACATCAACCGTGAGAGTAGAAACATATCTCAGACATCACCTCCATAGGGTCCAGACTCTGCCCAGCTCGCGTTCAGGGATTCTGCGATTTTTACTCTTGATCCAAGGACTGCAACAACAATGATGAAGATAACCACTGAACCAACGAAAAAGAGAAGCACGCTCATCAACGTCATCCATGGAATAACCATGTAGACTTGAACTGGAAAGAGGTAGGACGAACTGCGATAAGTTAGAAGTGTATTTGCAATATGAAGTGGTCCATAGACCAACAGCAAGAACAGTCCAGTCAATAAGAGAATCAGCATCTCCGCGATTTGTGCCTTGATGACCACGCTCCTATCTCCACCCATGGATCTGATCAAAGCTATTTCTCGTTTTCTTGCGGTAATGCCTTCAAAGGCATAGATTGAGAACGCACCAAAAATAATGATTGAAGTCGCAATGGTTAACATCGTATCTACTGCACGATCAATCTGATAACTAGTCAGGCTAACGAAGCTATCTACTTCATAGCTTGCGGATGCCCAGTTGTATCTACTAATTAGAGTAGAACCACCTTGAGCTAAAACATCTTCTACAAGTTGGGTACTATTCGCACCGTCATATGTCCTGACACATAGAATATTCTCAGTTGAGTTGGCAAGTGAGAGTACTGTTCCAAGGTATTCTCTATTAACCCACATTGTATTCAGACCTACTTCCTGCCAATAGTAATAGTACTGGTCACCTGTAATTGTCCCCGTATCTGTGAACCTTCCATTTGACAAAGCGTCTGCTATTCCAACAATGGTAAAGGCAAACACTTCTTCCGCTCCTTCATAATCAAAGCCGAAGCCCCTGAGTGTATCACCGACACTGAGAGCGTATTGTGCTGCAATGTCTGATGTGATGATACTCCCAGCAGGTGTCGACGCTAACGTGGAAAGCATCGGTCCTATATTTGATTCGTTTAACTGATTCCCAAGATAGTCATATCCTACCTGCGTAAACTCATCAGGGTTGATTGCTAACACATCAACATTGTCCCAGTATCCTGCTGAAAGTCGAATCTCAGTTGCTGATACCATAGTAGAAGCGGCATGGAGCTCATGGTTAGTAACATTCGTTGTAAAATTATTCCAAGCTGGAGTAGGATTACTCCCTAAATGAAATGCAACATCTCCACCAAAAGCCAACCTTCCTTGATTAAGCTTGGTTGCGGGCATTGATGCTCCAATTATTGCATAGGTCCATGCTATACTCATTGAGAGCACTAGTACTAACACTGCTGGTCCTGCAGAAGATGCACTCTTTCCTATCCTTCGCACACCAACCATTGAAGGAAGTATTCCAACAATTCGCGTCATACCTTTAGAGATAGGATTAGCCCCTCTCCTTAGAGCTTTGATGCTTAGACTACCAATTGCAATGAATATCACCAGAGGGACATATACAATAATCATAGAGAATATAGGACTGTATTGGATGAGTGGCCCAGAACTAAGAAGAGCGATTAAGAATAACGTTGAGAGGATTAGAAGCATAAAGTCCCACCGGACGAAGACAAGAATGCGTGACAGTTTCTGAAGTTTTCCTTCCTGTTCTTCTACTCTTCTCTTTGTAGAATAGATAGTTCTGTACACCATCCACGTTCCAAATGGCAATAGAATACCAATTGTCATAGAAATGATTAATGATTCAATTCCGATGAGAAATGGTTCGGTAAAGAATAGAATGGGATTAAATTGTAAGAAGCCTGTCGAAGCGAGACCTAGACGACTGAATAATACGCCAACACCAAGCCCTGTAATAGAGCCTATTAAAGAAAGCCAGAGGATTTCCTTGGTAATTCTTCTTTCAACATCACCTCTCGAAGCTCCCCTTGACATGAGCATATTGTTCTCATATCTTCTCTCATTCACATTATGGCGAATTGTTAGAAACAGAACAAGTCCGACAAGTAGAATTACTGCCCCTGCTCGCATGAGTTGGCCAATCCTCATATTCATCTGCCACGCCATATATAGACTAACTGCGCGTGCAAGTGAATCATCAACCCATATGTTTCCATAACCTCGTTGGGGATCGTAATATGGGTCAAGTTCTCTTATTGTCTCTTCAATTCCAAGGAGATATGAAAGTGATCCATAAGGATTGAAGGGAGTTAAAGGCGAACGGTCAATTTCAATATCCATCTCGGTACCTATTTCCAGATTATTATCAGTAAGGAAACTTGGGTGTACAATTCCAATTGGCGTGTCATACCAATACCAATATTCATCTCCGAAGGTTTCTTGTTGGAAAATTCCTACAATAATCAATAATTGAAATTCCCGTTGCTCATAATTCAATGTATAATTCACTTGATCTCCAACTGAAACATGAAAATAATCTACAAGATTCTCTGATACTGTAATCTCCGTCTCATTTTCTGGATATCTGCCTTCAAGTAATTCAAACGTTCCTGGGAATCCTTCATAGTAATCATCATACGGTGATACAAACCTTCCCCACATCTCGTCTAACCAAGGTTGTTCTGGGGAAATTGGACCTATCTTCATTACATTCCCCCAAGTAAACTCAACAGCATGACCCTTTAACACTTCAGGAAGATTCTGAATCTCACTAACAAAATCCTGAAGATCATTACCACCAACAGTCATGGCGACAGGGCCCACACTACCTAGTTGATTATCCCATTCATGAACCGAGTAGCTGTCAACGTATACGAGTATCCCCATAGCCATAGCCGAAGCAAGCAGGATACAAAGCAGAGATACTCCTTTTCGTCTAAGCCCTTGGATGTTTTTGTAACCAACAGGAATTGCTGACATTAGGGCACCTCAGGTTACTTTGACGATTTGGCCATCCCGCATGTTGTAGACCTTGTCCATCTTCTCACCGACATCCGGGTCGTGAGTTACGACAAGAAGTGTACCTCCCTCTTCTCTTGTGAGGTCAATGAGGATCTTCATGATTTCCTCTCCTGTCTGGGTATCTAGGTCTCCCGTTGGTTCATCAGCAAGGACTACAATAGAACTGGATGCTCCAGGTGGTTTTGCTAAAGCTCGTGCAATAGCCACTCTTTGTTGTTCTCCACCTGACAATTCATCTGGTCGATGGTCTGCACGTTCGGTGAGACCCACCAGCCCAAGAAGATAATCGACTCGTTCTTTACGAAGGGATTCTTCCATTCCGCCTATGAGGAGTGGTAGTTCCACATTTTCATACGCAGAAAGAACTGGTAGTAGGTTGAAGAATTGAAAGACAAAGCTGATCTTATCGCGTCGGATTTTCGTTAGCTCTTTCTCTCCCATTTTCGTTATATCCAGATTGTCTATCACAACACGACCTTCAGTAGGTCTATCGAGTGCTCCGATAAGATTTAGCAGAGTTGTCTTGCCAGAGCCCGAAGGCCCCATGATTCCAATGGCCTCTCCACGTTTAACTTTAAGAGAAACTCCTTGTAGGGCCGGGACTTGAATCTCGCCCATTGTGTAGATTCTGGACACACTTTCAAGGTCAACAATCAGATCGTTATTCAATCATTCCCTCTCCGAAACAACTAACACAAAGTCGATATTGAAACCATTTTAGGGTTTCTTTTAGAGTAGACGAATGTCCAAAGCTCGTACTAGTTTTTCCAATGTATGATTTTTGATATTATTCTACTGTTTGAATCAGGTGTTCTAGGTTCTGGACAGCACAGCACCTAATAATTCTCACGGCGTAAGCCAAAGTTTTATCTTCATTTGTGTATTCTCTGGTCATATAACAGTTAGAGAGAGAAAGTTGCTAATGTCTGATGAGATAATGACTATGAAATACGAGTTCTTCAGCTGGAAGGGCTTCTTAGCTGGAGCATTAGTTATCTCTGTTGCTCTTGTTCTACAATCTCTCATCAGCTTTCCAGATATCTGGTTGACTCGTACATTCGGTTATTCGGCATTGATCATTTCTTCTGCGCTAATTGTGGGTATCTCCTCTGGCAGTGTTCTGGTCTTTCTATTCCCTCCAGACCAAGATGTGATTGGAGTGGCTGGACTGGGTAGCGAAGATCTCACACAACACATAGCATTGTTCCTTGTGATTCTTGCACTGGTTCAACCAATCTTCTCAGGATTTGTATTCTTCTTCGAATACTTCGGTGATGACCCATTAGTTGTGATATGGGTACTAGTTGGATTTGCCGCACCAAGTGTTGGATTTGCAGTTTCAATGTATGACCGAACTAGAGCCATTGCTAATGACTTGGAGATCTACTTCTCTCAACACAAGAAGCTTGACATGGCTTCATTGGATTGGTTGCATGGTCTAGGACCAAGGACCGCAGTTTATAGAATGGGAATGCTAGAGAATGCAGCTACTCGTGTCAAAGGACTTAGAGTACGTGGTCATGAGATTATCAAAGAGAGTGACCAGTTTGCCATCAACAAGTAAGATACTATTATTGTGAATGTTTCTGTTTCACATGAGCCGCAAGACCTTCTTCTGTCCAAGCAACCCAATTGCATCTTAGACAAGAAAGTTTCCTACTACCTGTTCCAAAACGGGGCGCAGCTTTCTCTTCTAGTTCGTAGATTGTCCCACCATATCCACTACGCTTCTTACTACTAATCTTGAATCTCTTCTTGAAGCAATCCTCACATATACCTAGTTTCTTCATTTCCTCTACTGCGAAGTGGTCTTCTAATTCCCTAGCTGCCGGGAGCGGTCCTCTGTCATTTCCGCAACTTTCGCATTGTATAGCTGTTATTTAAATCAACGTCCTCTGGTGGGTTACTGTGTGGCAGACGGTACTGCAATTATTACATTCTGCTTTATTTCCTTTGCTAGTGTACCGTCCATTTGGATTACACCGTGATATGTAAAGGTGCCTAAAGTGTATTTGTATAGAATTCGCTAGCTGTTCTGAAGACATCCTCTGCTCCTTCGCCAGTCAGACAAGAGGTCTCAATGAACGCAACTGGGTGGAGCTTGTCGCCCTCTCCCATTCTCTTCGCAAGTATTTCAGCTAGCTTAAATCCTTCATCGCTTGTCACAGCTGGCTCTAAGGGGTCAGGATCACCTGTATCACGGATATCTTTCTTGTTTCCGACAAGAAGAATCGGCGGAGGGACCTGTTGTTTTACAGTTGCTTCTCTAAGCCAGAAATCGATGCTCTCAAAACTCCATCTATCTGGTACTGCGTAGACAATGATGATGACTTCAACGTCCCTGTAGAACTCCTTCCGAGAAACCTTTGCGTTGACGGCATCATCAAATGACCAGACTTCTATATCTACTCTGTAATCTTCCAGTCGGAATATTCCTGAGTGGATGTATTCCTTGGGGTCTCCATCGATTTCAGGTCCAACCTGAATCTTCAGACCTGCTTTTTCCATCAAGCTATGCTTCCCAACACCATCCTCCCCCAAGATTACTGCCTTTGCACTGACAAGAGGTCGAATGGCATGGGAAGGGGTCTTCTTGCCTCTTGGTGAAGTTGCCTCTTCAAGAGGAATTGAACCAGTCATTTCAGGCTTGTCTGTAACTACTTCTTCTGGAACATCAATTGCATCCTGGACTAGGTCCCCCGTAGGAATATCAATAGCTTCTGATGTAATCTCATCTTGGCCTTCTTCTGATATAATCAGATTCGGATCAGTAGCTGTTGATGCATGAGATGCAACTACCTCATCGAATCCTTTTAGGGAAATTCGAATTTGTGGTTTTACTGGTATCGCATTCTCTTTCCGTACTGTGGTTGGAGCCATAAATGAATCACTTAGAGATTCTACAGCAGTTAAGGCATCTTCTATATCCGGTAAGTCTTTGTCGTCAATTACCGAAACTATACCCGACTTAAGTTCAATAGGTTCAAGCTCTACCTTTGAATCATTCTCAGGTTCTTTATCAATCTCATCTACAGGCTCTTCGATTTCCGGTTCTATCTTGGGTTCTGGTTTGGCAACCTCTATTGGTTTTTCTTCCTCATCTTTCGTATCTGAGATGATTCGCTTTGATCTGGGGACTCCTATTGTAACAAGTGAATCTTCTAGCATTCCAGGAGGTAGGATTTTTCCAACTCCTTTGAAATATACCTGAAGGTCATCGAGCACCTCTCCAAATGATCTATTTTTTACTCTAATTTTTTTCTTGACGAGTCCTCGGTCGCGAACCTCAACAAATCCGGGGAGTAATGTAATAGTAACTGTTGTACCAGGTACTCTCAGGTCATCCTATCTCCAGTGTGTTTGTCTGGATTTGCTCTTTGTTGGGTCTTAACTGTTTCGTGACTAGACTTGTGAAGTGCATGCCATTTGGACTTGAACAGAAAGAATTATGACCTACTAACGAGGAATCACACTTGAACCAACAATGACAGAGATTGACTATAATGACTATGTAGAAGTGATTAAGGATTGGCCTGAGCCAGGACAAGCTGTTTGTGACATCAGCCGAATCTTGGAACACCCTACTGTATTCCATGAAGCAGTAGTTGCCTTAGCAAAACCCTTCTTAGATGTTCAACCTAACAAGGTTGTAGGGATTGAGCAGCGTGGTCTTGCGCTTGGTAGTGCCATTGCGTATTACCTCGGTTGTGGAATAGTACCTGCCCGGTCTATCGCCTACCTGCCAGAGAACTACAGTCGCCCTGTCGAGTTCATGCCATCCAGTAGATATGCTGACCGTCGACTCGCGCTTGTTGCTGACTCCATTGATCCAGGGGATAGAGTTGCCATCGTTGACGATTGGCTGATGCAAGGAACTTCAGTTCTAGCTGTTGAAAAGATAATCGAGAAGCTTGGAGCTCAAATTGTTGGCGTAGCATGTGTCATCAACAATCTCTCAGAAACAAGAAGGAAGCTTTTAGGTAGACCAGAGGTACACTCACTTATTGAAAACTTGGAAACCGCCGCCTTCACACCGCGTGATTAGATCACATGAATATACGCCGCGAAACATCTTCGCGGCTCTTCTTCTATTCTCTTAGCAATTATTCAGAAGAGAAAACGTCCTCCTACCAGTAAGAAAATCGTAATAGTTGACCTTTCACTAGCCCAGCATCATATTTTCCACTCAACTGAGTGAGAATATTCTCCCTAAATATGTAGAGCGTTTCTAAGAATAACCCACAACGTTCTGGCAAGAAGTTTTGGAACATCTATCCCTGCATCTGATGATTCAGCCATTGCCTCAGACACCATCATCTGTATACCTTGGTCTCGTTTACCGATCTCAAATAACAGATCGGTGAAATTCCCAGTGAATATCTTCTGTGCAAGGAGCATAGGGCCGAAGTCTTTTCCAAAATCAGACTGCCACATCGTCTGATATTTCATTAGATTCTCCAAATCCAAACTATCCAGTTCTAATCCCTGGGATGTTACAGATGCGGCCATCTTTGCAGCTCGCATTGCATAATGGATTCCCCCACCAGTAAGTGGGCTCACCATTCCTGCTGAGTCCCCGACCAAAATACATCGGTTTGCTACTGTTTGTTTGATCGTGCCCCCGGTAGGAACTAGGGCTCCCTTTGCATTTGAGAGGTCTGCATTATTCGGAATGAGTTCATCTTTCTTTAGCATCTTAATGAATTGTCTAAACAATCCAGGAAGTCCCTGTGCGTGTGTTCCTACTATACCTAATCCCACGTTGATTGTATCCTGCTTGGGAAAGATCCATCCATATCCCGGAAGGCCACCAATGTTTGCATAGAAGTGATATTCCTTATCGGTGCTGTAGATGTCATCAATATATGATTCCTTTTCGGGAATCTCCGCAACTCTGCAGGCTGTTATCATGTTGCTAGGCCAGCGTTTGTGTAAACCGAATTTTCGAGCTACTAGACTCCCTACTCCATCACATCCAATCACAGATTTGGCACGAATACACTGACCGTTGTGGAGACTCAGCTCAACTGATTCAGCATTATTGGAAACGGATTTCACTCGTAAACCTGTCATTGTTTCAGTTCCAACATCCTTCGCAGATTCGTAGAGAACTCGATCAAAATCATACCTGAGCGCAACAGCCATGTCCACTTTTCCTCTAAGAACTGTTCTTCTATTTGGAGAATGAAGCACACCTACTTTGCATATTCCTTTAAGAAAATCTCGTTCTCGCGATTTCAGGTACGAGAATTCATCGATGATACCATATGAAAATCCCCCGCCGCATGGCTTGTCACGTGGAAACTTATCTTTGTCAAGCAATACTACATCATGTCCAAGCTTTGCAAGAAACCTGGCAGTAGTTGACCCAGCTGGTCCTGCACCAACAATCGCAACATCATACATCTTTTTACACTGGGTGCGGTTGATCTTGGCCTGTTTAAGAATCTTGAGTCATTCTGGAATATTGTTGTGATGATCCATTCAAATTACACCACCACATGTATAAGCTCGGAGTTGGATTTACCAGAAACATGGCCAATTCTGATGAGACTGACCAGGAGTTTTCCAAACATAGGTCACCTATCAATTGGTTGATTTCTAAACGTAGGAAGATGAGACGACGTATCAACACCGTCAAACAAGTTGATAGACCTCTTCATCTCTTCTCCTCTTTCGTATTATTTGTGAACATCATCTTCATCCTCTTTGCAATGATATCATTAACTGGCCGCATGCTATTGAATGGAGTTCCCTTCATAGACTCAATCCCCCTTGCATTCTATATTCTACCTTTGTTGATTTTCCTTCCCAAACTTCTGCTGGATTATTACAGAAGTAGGTCTGCTCCTCTTACCCTAGTAATTCTCCTGATTGTAGCAGTTGTCTTCGGAATGATATCCACACTGGTGCGTGGGTTCGTAATCCTAGTCATCATCAATGTTGTAACGATTCTGATAGTTTTCATACTCGGAAGGTTCCGACCAAATGCTCCTCTCAGGTCAATAGGTCGAAGAGGTATTGCCTGGATTCTCATTCTCAATTCATTAGGCCTGATGCTACCCGTTTCTGTTTCTCTGATGGGCCAATTCCCAATAGCCTCGACATCATATTCAGAATCAACTACAATATTCGTAGAGATGCCTCTTGGAAACTTCGAATACCAGTTTGTAAACGTCACACCAACCGCCTCCATAATCTCTGAACTAGAGAGTTCAGGATTTGGTGTTGATTTACGAGTCAAAACAGTGGATACAGAGTCGATTAATAGATTGACTACATGGTTGAATGTCCTTTCCAATTCGAGCGTACCTTATAGATTAACAATTTCATCTAATCGAGAGGATAACGTTGCTTTCGACGCGACCCTCCTAGGCTCAACATCTTTGTTCGCATTGCATTATGAACAGATGTTGTCAACTCTAGAGAATATTCTGACAGAATTTGATGAAGCCGAAATATCATTGGACGATCTAAGAATGGGCGTTGACATGCGTCTTTCAGATTTCGAATGGGCTCATATCATGAACCTAACTCGAAGTGTGAATCTTCAAGGATTCAGTGATCTTGTAAGAAGGTCTCTAGATGCTACTGCATCAGATGAATTCACAAGTATGGGACGTCCAATTGCCGATGTCCTTGAGGGCCGAAGTATTGATTTGGGATTCGTGGTTGATGGGTTTGTCATCGATGATCTTCTTGATGGAGATATCACCATGATGGAATTCTGTGGTTTATCCCCTGATGTCATATTGATTCTTGAGGCAGATTTAGAGGTTGATTGCGATAGAAGTCGATATTCTGAAGCAATGGATGGCGATGTAGGAGAGTACTTGGTTCACACATACTCCGTTTCACCTCTAGTGAGCTCGATACGCATTGGCGTAGCAGGAACTGGAACAGGCCAGGAGTCTATCCGTACTTCCGTGTATCACACTGTCGATACCCTCGCAAATGACATCGTAATAGCATCAGGAAATGGAGTTGAAGAAATTGTGGTGTCTTCACTTCCTTCGATACTGAATTCATTCGGAAGTACCGGACTCACTGACCTACATGATGCTATAGAGTCTCAAGGAATTGTGGAAATCACATATACATTCAGAATCTTTGCATTCAGAGCAGTGGTAATGACGATTGATTCATTTGATTTTCTTATGTATTAGGTGTCTTGAGATATACCTCGAACACCCCATTCCAAATCTCACTATCCTTGGCTGGTTTGATGAGTATGTCCCCACCTACATTGACGCCTAATGGTTTGGCTGGGCTCTTCTTCCAAATGTCGCTGAAAATGAGTGAGTGGACATTAGTCTGAAAATCTTCTGTAACCTGTGAGATCATGGATTCTATATACGCACCATCGATTCCCATTGGTGATAGATCAGCGGTGGACCTGAACATACGCTCTTCATTAACTGCGCCCACTGATTTATCGAAACTGTAGCCTATCCCTCCCACGAGGTAAAATACTCCATGAGGTACGACTGGGTTATCTTTGACTGAGATGATGTTTTCTCCAGTCAACAACAAATAGTCAGGTGCCGCCACATTGAAGGGAATTGCTGCAGCTTCTGCAGATACCTCGTCAAGTTTCAAGTCTTTATTGAGCAACCAATGTAATGTTCGCAATCTTTGTGCAAACAAGAATGGTGTGAAGTCTCCAAAGTGAATCACATTCTTCGTTTTTCGAAGAACAACATCAATTGTCTTTTGACAACTTTTTAGGAAAGCACTCCGTTCAGATCTTGATTCAAGCTTCCCATTTGATCCTACAACCACTTTAAGGTAATCAAGTTCTTTAAATTTGGATAAGATTGTATGGCTGAGAAAATTCCTCTCAGTACTCTCAAGAAATCCATCCTTCTTAACAACAGATACAGGAAGTTCATTGTGGTAGTATATCTGTCGAGGATCACGGATTCCTTTTTGTTTGAAGAAGATGCCAACATCCAGTCCATGAGTTGGTACATCTGCAAGTTGTCTTGTGAAGACACCTTCTGGTACAATCTCGCGGTTTGTTGTCTTCTGATAGAGCTGAGAGTATTTTGAAAAGATGTCCGTCTTTGACATTTCCATACTTCCCTACGGTATCGAACTAAGTTTGCATGTTCTATTATCTCTTAGGGTGGCATCTACAAGTACGCAAGTTCGGGAATAGTCGAACATCCGTAATGTATAAAGGGGTCGTATCAACGGGCTGATAACCTGTATGAAATAATGTTGCTTCATTTGGGTGAATTACATGGATCGTAAACAGAGAGCAGGTATCTACACAATTGTGGGCATCGTTCTATTTCTTGCTTCAATGTTATTCATTCTACCAATCCCTGAGTTCTATCTTCTCGCTCTCATTCTAATGTTCATTGGTATCGTCTTGATTGGAGTGGGAGGAGCAATGCTGAAAGGCTTTGACAAAGCTCTTTATCATCCCGAAGAAGAGTGCTATTACTGTGGTGGCAAAGGAAAGAAAGATGGACCTGATGGTGAAGTCATCTGTTCTAGGTGTGGAGGAACGGGAAAAACTCCTCCAGATGCTATCTAGATAATTGATGCTGGGAGATTATATTTTTGCAGAAACCATTAGTAATAGGTCATAGAGGGGCTCCAAACAAATCTCCAGAAAATACAATGCAATCTTTTGAATCTGCTATTCATTTAGGTGCAGATATGATTGAGCTTGATGTGCGGGAGAGTGCAGATGGTCAACTTGTCATCATCCATGATTATGATGTTGAACGTGTTTCGACCAAAGAGGGTATTGTTGTTGAGATGAGTCTGCAGGAACTCAAATCTCTTGACTTGGGTGACGGTGCACGAATTCCTACTCTGGAACAGGTATTGGATACCTTTCAAGGGCGAATCAAAGTCAACATTGAGCTTAAGGTCCCTGATATCGAATCAAAGACCCTTGCCATTGTATCCGGAAGGAACATGATAAACGATGTCATCTTTTCTTCCTTTTACCACATGATATTGACGGAAATCAAAGTTCTTGACAATAAGGTAAATACTGCAGTTCTATATGAACACCCCCTGGAAGACCCAGTATCTTATGCCCTTGAATTGGGGGCATCTGCAATCAATCCCCTCTACACTCTTCTAGATCCAGAGATCATATCTAAGGCACATGCATCAAATTTGCAAGTATATCCATGGACAGTTAATGACGAAGAAGCGATTGAAGATATGGTCAGCATTGGGGTTGATGGAGTAATAACAGATTTTCCTGATCTCTGTAGAACTGTGGTTGATCGTCTTACCGAGTGATATAGATGCGTTATTTTCTAGTTAACCTCTCTATGAACTTATAGACCAGCGGATATGCTTCATGACGAGTTGGATGACATGTAATCACATGCTCTGCTCCTTCAATAACATGAAGGGTTTTGTCGGTTGAATTTATGGAATCATATACATACTTTCCGTTGGAGGAATCGATTGTCTTATCTGCTCCAGATTGTATAACGAGTGTTGGAACAGTTACTTTATCCAAGTTCTTTCTAACTTCTGAAGTGAGCTTCATAAGTTCGTGGGCTGCATTTAACGAATCACGATTGTATTTTTTGCGTGGTAGATCATACATTTTTGGTATATACGAAAGGTCCACATTCTGAAATTTCTTGATTCTCTTGAGAATTGGTAGAAGTCTAAGAATTCCCCCCATCTTCACAGCTGGAGAGAATACAACAATTCCGTCAATACCCTTCTCTTGGGCTGCTAGATGTAAAGTCAGGGCTCCACCCATTGAAAGTCCTGCGATGAATATGTACTTTGAATTCCAAGAGCGAATCAAGTCTAAACCAGTTAGAACTGATTCATAGAAGTCCTGCTTTGTCTTGGAAGCAAGATCTTCAGGTGAAGTACCATGGCCTGCGACACTGACTGCGAAAGAGGCTATTCCTCTCCTCTCTAGCTCTATGCCTAAACTGGCTAACTCATCAACATCGGCCCCAAATCCGTGAATTAAAAGAAATGCAACATTGGCTCCATCAGGCTGGCGGATAATTCCATCAACCTGTGGAGTCAATGCGTGATAGCCTCGCTGGAATATTATTGTATTGGTGCTACAAATTCTGGTTCATCTATCAGAGTCTTGTCAACTCTTCTGAATCTGAAGCCAGATCTAAGCATACCAAGACGATATCCTGCAACTAACCAACCCAATGAGAGTAGAATCTCAAGGCTGGAAATCAGTATTACCAGCCATGTAATGACACTAGCTGCTTGAAGCGCAGTTGGGAATGCTGAGAATATTGAGATCGCATAGAGTGCTATGACAGCACCGATTGCAACTCCTACAATTGCTGTCATTCTGAGGAGCATTCCTTCAATTGGATTTCCGGTATCCTCAACATCACCTGCGAGATTGAGGTTTACTGACAGGACTAGTATGAAGCTGATTGCATAGAGTGCCAGCATGATAGAAGCTGCTGTAAGCGCCATATGTGCAACTCCCTTGAAGGCGGCTGCAATCATTGGAATAAGAAATGCAAATAGCATGGTTATACCGCTTACAACATCTGCGTTCCCTCGTCCTGTACCATGTGAGTAACCAACAACAGTTGTGTTTCTCACGATTAATACGAGTAAAGGTAGAGCAAAGACTGTTCCCGCCTGAATGGCACTTGGGAAGTTGGGAAACAGAGCCACGTTGAACCATCTATTAACTGGCCATAGAGCAGTCGGTCCACTGCCAAAAGCTCCTAGCATGAAGAGCATAAACGTAATTGAGAAAACTATCGTGGCAATGACAGTGAGTACAGGCTGCGAGAAATACGTAAAGCCTCTTACCCTGGTTTCAATCATTAGTAAAACTTGAGTTATTAGAATCGCTACGAATGGGATGACAACAAATTCTGCGAGAACCATAGGATGAACTGACATCATCACAGCTGCAATAACGAGAGGTAGTCCTGTTATTATATCGGTCCTTCCTACATATATTGCACCAATAAGGAAGAGCACTCCAGATGTACACCAAGTAAGGATTATCCCCCAACCACCTGCAACATCTAGGTAGAGCGTTCCACTCTGAGAGGCCGCATAAATACCGACTGCAGCAAGGAATACTGCAAAGTACTTGATACCGCCACTGACTATGTCAGAAGTAATGTTAGCTTCCTTGAGTTCTTTCTTACTTAGTCGTGGTCCCTGTAAGACCCAGAAGAGTAGTGCTGATGTGAATGCAAATACGTAAACATAGTTTGAACCATTGGACTGGCTGAATGGAATCCAGAGGTTACCTATACCCATTAGTAAAACATTGCCAATGAGACCTAGACCAAATGCTGCTGTTAGCAAGGCAAGGGGTCGTCGGAATTTTGTTACTCCGTATTTCTCCAACCTAAACCATACTAATGCACAAGCTATGAAAGCTAATACCAAAACGGCAAATAGGTCAGAAAATGCTACAGTTCCTCCCCAAATGACAATATTGTTTATGACCCCAGCTGAACCAATTGTAAACGCAAGTACACCTGAAAGACCAAAGGAAAACTTGGCGTTGTCAGGACTTCTACCGTACTCTCTGATCGAATCTAGAGGTGCCCACCAAAAGAACCAGACGAATAGCTGACCCAGGATTAGGACAATGTATGCAATGTTTACGAATGTTGGACCAAAGATGTATCCAATTGCTAGTAATGGAATAAAGAATCCATTTAGGATACTTGCAAACATACCAATCCAGCTCTTACTAGCATCTACAAAGATAATGCTGTACATCTGCCAGAATATTACAAATATGGCAACTAGTGCAGCACCATAGACGACATAACTCTGAAAGAGAGTAATGGATGTCCAGTTGCTTCCGCCAAAGGGTAGAAACACTGCCAGTAAAATACCTACAATCGCTACGATGTATCCTATATTTGAAAAGCCTGAACCAAGTTTCACACGAAGTTCCCGTGATCCTAACATCTGAAGTAGGAGTCCTACTGAAAGTAGTCCTACAAAAGCTGCAGACATCATGAAGTATGTTCCATCTGCAATTACTGCATGTTCCATTAATGGGATTCTTATGAGAGGTTGTCCTCCACCCAATACAAGTCCGAAAATACCTGCAATAAGGCCGATGAGTCCACCTAATCCAGCAAGTTTTCCTACTGGATCATAAGGGGTTCCATCTTTACCTTTTTGGGAGAACACTCCTGGAATTGAGAAATCTTCAGCCATAATTAAATTCCTCACATAGTGATGGTCATCAACGAGTTCGCTACGATTCGGGAGGGTATATATTCGTATCGGAGCGCGCTCACGAACTCTGTGTTCTGCATAACCCCACTAAGTAGCTTTCGCTTCCTGAAACCAACAACGGTATAAGGTCCCTAAACCGTGACTTTTACAGTGATTAGAATGGCTTCTGACTTTGAACTATATGTTAGTGGAAAGAAAATTAAAATGAACGAATTTGTAAGTGATCTCATCCACGATGTTACTTCTGCTATTCTCAAGAATCTGCATGGGCTACAACTCGAAAAGATTAGCAAGATTGAGATATCCTAGTTTGGGAACCTCTTGGAATTGATTCTTATGACACATGAGTGCTGGAACAAGAAAATACTCTGGGTAGACCTCACTACAGAAACAATCTCAATTGAGCATCTAGAAGAAACAGTATATACGAATTTCATAGGTGGGAAAGGTCTAGGTGCTTATCTCCTTTACAAGTATCTTAGTAAAGGAGTTGAACCTCTTAGCCCGGAGAATATCTTTATTCTTCTTAGTGGTCCCTTACAGGGACTACCTGCTCCAAGTGTAGGTCGATGGTCAATCGTCACAAAATCCCCCTTGACTGGAATCTTTCTTGATTCACACTGTGGTGGACCTACTGGTAGGGATATCAAGAAGGCTGGATATGATGCAGTTTGTTTGAAAGGACGGGCAGACTCTCCCAAAATCTTGATCATCGATAACGACATAATCTCCTTTGAGGATGCGTCAGAATACTGGGGGAAGGGTGTGTATGAAACGACTGACCTTCTTCACAAAAAGTATGGAAAGGATTTCTCAGTTTATACAATAGGACCTGGAGGCGAGAATCAATCACTAATTGCTACCGCATGCTGCGAAGTAGCACATCAGACTGGACGTGGAGGAGGAGGAGCTGTACTAGGTTCAAAGAATCTCAAGGCAGTTGTTGTTCGTGGAACGAACAAGATTCACGCCCACAATGTTGATGCAATTCGAGAAGTCAATAAAGAATTCAATACAAAATGGCAGAACTTAGATATTGATTTCAAGAAGTATGGTTCACGTCATCTTGTTGAGATAGCTAACGAAGTTGGTCAATATCCTGCGTTCAATTTTAAGAATGGATATTTCGACGAGTTTCGAAGATTAGATCATGTGGAAATGGATGAAAAGTTTGGTGTGAAGGGACAGCATTCTTGCCCTCATTGTGTTATGCATTGTACTCATGCATTCAAAACGAATGACCCTCGTGACCCCTCACTAGAAATCGAGTCCATGGTTGAGTATGAAACCCTTGGTCTCCTTGGGGGAAATATTGGGATTAGTGACCCAGAAGCAGTTCTGAAACTCAATTATCTCTGCGATGATCTTGGCTTGGACACAATAAGCGCTGGCGGAGTAATTGGATTCGCAATGGAAGCTTTCGAGAGAGGTATTCTATCAGAAGATGAAATCGGATTTTCATTGCCTTTTGGTGATACGACAGGAGCAATGCGCCTTCTATCAATGTTAGCCACGAAAGAAGGAATTGGTGAAATCCTCTCTAATGGAGTCAAGAAGTCGTCTCAAGAGATTGGAAAAGGTAGCGAGAGTTTTGCAGTTCATGTCAAAGGACTTGAGATTCCTGCATGGGATCCGAGGGGTCGATTAGGCCAAGGATTACTCTACGCAACTGGCGATATTGGTGCCAGTCATCTTAGAGGATGGCCCGCCAAGGCTGTCCCACCTGATACTTCTGTTGTACCAATTGTGGAATCACTACTACATGGCCGTTTTGAAAAAACAATAAAGGATTGCCTTGAGGTTTGTCACTTCACAAATCGAATTCCATTAACAATGGACCAAATGGTACGAATGGTCAACGGAGCTACCGGTCTAGATTATACACAAGAACGTATGACGGAGATTGGTCGCAGGATTGAGACTCTCACACGTATGTTCAATGTCAGAGAAGGCATGACCCAAGCTGATGATACTATACCTCCAAGACTTTGGGAACCTCAGACTCATGGGCCTCGAGAGGGGATGCGCTCTTTCATGAACGAGGAGGACTTGCAGGCAGGTCTCCAAGAATACTACGAGTTACTTGGTTGGCATGCTGATGGAATACCGACTAACGAAACGATAAAACATCTAGGTCTCGAGAATTTATGTGATAACTAGAAGATCCGTGTCTTGAAGTCCCGTCGAAGGAGAACCTCCCTGTGATGCTCATCAAACATTGAATTCTTGAAGAGCTTGATAGCATCGGCTTTCTCTTCTGATATCAATGCATCTAAACAGCGCAGATTCTTCTCTTCAGCAATCTCTATTGCCTTCTCGAGCATCTTCAATCCTAGGTCTGTTTTTTCAAGCTCATCTTCTATCTCGAAGTGCTGTACAAAACCAACTTTCCCAAGAGATGGATCTTGACCAATATCCAGACGAAGTGCAGCTACAACAATCTCAGAAGTGACCCCTACTATAAACATCGTTTCTTTGGCCATTCCGCTTGCTGATGGAGTTAATCTACTTGCTAGTTTTTGGAAGTCCATCCCCTCTCTAGAGTAAAATTCCTTGAGAGCTTGTCTATCCAATGCATCAGCTATTCTAACTTCGACAGACATGGGGGGTGGTCTCCTCTAAACAAAACAGTGCTTGATGAAGATAGAAATCTTGTGGTTCAGACTTAGTTCTCAATTCAAAGAGGCTATTACAGTTCAATTGATAGAAAGTACGAGAACAGAATGACATACGCAGAATATTCTGAACCAGATGAACAACCCGAGGGATTCTTACTCTTCCTCTTGCTAGCAGTTTCTTTCCTTCTTATTATTGGTGCTCTAGCTATAATCTATTTTATCGATGCACTTGGTTAGCTCATTACTTTGAAGAGATCTGTCATGCTCTTGGCAAACTCACTCTCAGGGTGTCTTAGTGTTACTATGTATCTACTACCTACTTCAATAAGCAAGGGCAGAAGTGGAATGATAGTTGCGACGCGGGCCTTGAATTTTGTTTCGACTTCCTTGATGATTGCCTTATCCTCGTAGATCGAGGGTTTCTTGTTAATTATAATTCTAATTTCAGGTACCTGAAGCTTTCTAGCAACGCTAAGAGTTGCTGCAGTTCCAAGAAGATCTTGTTCATCAATCCTTGCAACAACATAGAGGTAATCTGCAGTAGCCATTGACAGTAGGGTTTCGCGATCTAGTCCTGGATGTGTGTCGATGATAAGATAATCAAGATCTTTCTGCTTGATTACATCATTGAAGCCATTTCGAAGGTCGCTAATCTCATACCCCTCTCTAAGGATTCGAGTGATGTCAGTCGCTGTCATTGAGCTAGGAATGAGAAACAGTTTGCCTGGTTTGATTCCAAGTTTTTCTGTCATGTCAATCGCAGTCTGACCGATATCACAATCTCCACGGAGATAGTCGTTTAGAGTGTACTTCATTTTCTTGCGACCCATACCAAAAATCACGTGGATTCCTGGGGATGCCATATCAGTGTCCATGACTGCGACTCGCTTTCCAGCTAGTGCAGCAGTAGCAGCAAGATTAGCTGCTATGTTCGACTTGCCTGTACCTCCGCGAAATGAGTGAATGCTAATTATTCGGCCTGTCATGTTCCAATCTCCGTTCTTGTTGCCAAGTCACATAATTGCCAAGTTTTCGAAGTATCTCAACAATACGTGAAGGCTGTATATTGGACTTCTCAGATATTTCTCTTATGGAAAGACCACCAGTGCAGTATTTCCAGATGATATCCAAAATGTCAAACTCCTTCTTAGGAATTCCTATGACCTCCAAGTAGGCTGCAAATCTATCATCTCTCTCTCCTATAACCGGAAAAAGTTGTGCAACTTGGACTGCTCCCCACATTACTAAATTTGCAATCGCTTCTGTAACCGCAACTTCAGAAAGATTAGCAGCTTCTTGAATTTCAAGAATAGTTCTATTTCCATCTGCGGCTCTAACAAATGCAAGAATATTCGCTAAAGCACTAGATGGAAGACCTGCAGATACGCGACTGAAGTCATCCATTACCTCATTCAACGATGGTGTTGGTATAATAACATCATAGTCATAGAAACCCATCTGTTTTTCAGGTGTTAGAGGGTAAACTTTTTTCATCTCTTCAAAGCTGGTTGCTTTGATGGCTCTGATGAATGGGTCGATTGCATCTTCAAGGATCTTTGGTTCAACACCATCCAAGACAATGAATGATGCGATACCAATATTCTTGGCAGGATACAAGAAGAATGATGTTTTGGGCTCAAGTGAGGAGTGTTTAGCAAAACGTGAGTTGTCTAAATCAATTGATGGGTCCAAACGTCCGATACGATCTAATGCAGCCTCGAGCTCATAGGTTCTGAGGTTTGAAACAACAATAAAACCATCTAAGGTCACCAAGGCACCGCGTAATATTTGTGGGGCTGATTCGATCTCAGTAAGAGATAATTTCAGTGAGCGTAACGAAGCTAAGGGAAGCAGTCCTGTTTTATAGCGTCTTGCAATTCCTGGAATACCATCAAATTTCTGTAGTGTCACTTCAAGCGTTTCCGTGAACTCGTAAAATTCCTTATGAGCCACTATATCTTTTCTAAGTTCTGAATAGTACTTGCTAACAAATTGATCTGAGAGATTTTGCAATATTGCTCGATAGATTTCCTCACTATCATCCATCGCTACAAGTGCAATGAAATATAGGTCTCCCTTTCTTTCCCATACAAATTTATTTTGAGCAAATGACATAACCTTAATTTGCTGTTCTCCCACTTCTTCTGCAAATGCTCCCAAGGCTGAGAGGAATCCTGCAACTAGCTCATCGAGTTTCTTTTCATCACTAACACTGTAATGAAATAATGGGATGCCTCCAACTCTAAGGATTAGTATTTCCTTAACCATACTCGACACCTTGGTTCTTGAAGCAACTTTATACTGAATCTCAGAACTCAGTATAGAAATTTGAAGGATTTCAGTTTTGTGTCATCTCTTCAACTATAATCCTGTGACTTGTGTTAGGCTCCATGCTACCTGGTCACCAAGTTTAAAGAGTAACTCATAGAGCCTTTCATTCGTTACACTAAGACGTTCACTGATCTCTGGTATAGAGCGTGTTCCATTGCATAGAGGAATTGCCCTTCTCAGCAATTGATACTCCTTATTCGGCAGCCCGATGAGATCAAGAAATGCATCGAATCTAGCATCATTCTCTTCCAACTTCGGACACATTCTTGCAATATTCACAACTCCCCATATCACTAGATACTCGATAATCTCATAGGCCTCGTCTATTTCCATGCCAAGTTCTTCACTAATAGTCATGATAGGTTTCTTGCTATCAATTGTATCCAATATTCTCGTTCCTGCATTTCCAAAATCCCGATGGAAATTATCCAGTAAACTTTCTGTTTTTATAGCTATATCAAGTGCTTTCGTTTTTATTGAAGGTACAACAAAGGCACTAAGACTAGCTGTTACAGTGAGAATCTCCTCATAAAATACAATCGCGCGTTCAACATCATCTGAAAAGCCAAGATATGCTTCTTCTATCGGAAGGTCTAGCTGCAACTCTTCCTGATACTTAATGACGAATTTTCTGCTGAGGTCTTTCAGTACAGTCCTGAGAACTTTTTTCGGTGCAGTGCTATCTACTAAGAAGATGAAGAGTGTTTCCCCATCGCCCTGTTCATACATAATCTCAGAACCTTCGAAGGACAGGCTTTGAACTGATTTTTCTCCGAATTCACTCGCAAAACTCGTTATAGCTGTGAGAAACCCTGATAGCAGCTCATCCATTTTACGAGTCCCATCGACGGAATAGTGGAATAAGGGGACACCACCGGGTGTCAAGACCATGAACTCTTGAACACGTAAGCGACCCTTCAAACATCATAACCTCTTACCATGAGCCTCCGAAATTGTCATTTTAAACTATTCATGCGTGTAGGTCTTTTTTGAAAGAGAACATCGAAATGTCCATATTGTACTTAGTCCTGACTTCGTTAGCTTCAGGGTGAGATTATTGCTAGAATACCGGGAATTTCCATTACGGAACGCGCTCTTCTTTCTATTCCTATCTCCGGTCATGGGGTACTTTCTCTTTGTGATCAAGGAATTAGCTTTTGGTACTCTCCTATCATCATTAGGAATTGACCATGTGTATTGGTTAGGTGTCGGAGCAGGTTGTGGTGCTCTTTCCCTACTTTTCGTCAGCTTCACATTGGACCGAGTAAAACAACGTACACCGCTCCTTATGCTATCTGGAGTGACTCCTGTTATCATTGGTCTTCTTGGGAATCTTCTAGGAAATTCAGACGGATTCCTTGTGGGAATGATTGAAGCATGGGTTATCTCGGTGTTTGTGTGTTTGTCTTTCTTTGCCGCTATGTGGGTTGTAGCTCTGAATGGAACCGTCATTGCTAAGTTCAGAGGACGAATTTCAGGTTTATTCATTTTCACCGCGCTGTTCTTTATGGTGCTCTTCACCGCGATTGACATCGGAATGTTAGGCCTAACTATTTTAGGACTTCCATTAATTGAGTTAATCGTACTGATTTCTGTGGGTGTCGCTGTAGGCTTCAGGTCTTGGAAATGGAAACAATATCCTCTGGTTGTTCATGGGAATCACATGGAATATCTAGTACCTACTGTTCTGATCCTGGCTAGTCACATTCTGTGGTTCTTTGGTACGACATGGAATATTCAGGATGTTTTCGGAAGTAATAATCCTTCATATGTTTCATGGTCTCAGTGGGCAGGTT
>DAOWDY010000028.1 GCA_030638785.1 Candidatus Thorarchaeota archaeon | reverse complement strand
GAAGCAATCATGGTTGTTTGATAGTGAATATTTGGTATCAGTGGCGTTGCACATATCGACGCGACTCGATTAAGAACTCTTACGGCTGAATTGATGTATAACGCATTATCTATCGATGCTGTGAAGAGTACATTATTAATCCATCATATCTTTTACACTGTTAGGGTTAGGAGCATGCAGCTGAAAATTGATGGGATTTCCAAGCAGTATAAGGGGAGTGATATATTTGCTTTACATGATATACATCTGGATATTGGAACTGGCGTTCTGGGTTTGCTAGGTCCTAATGGTGCAGGTAAGTCAACTCTGATGAGAATAATTGCAACGATCACCAAGCCTTCTGTAGGCACCGTCCTCTGGAATGGAACTAATATCAAAGAACAACCTGATTCGATACGCGCTGTGCTAGGTTACCTCCCACAGGATTTTGGTGTTTATCCAAAGCTGAATGCTGACGAGTTCTTGAGCTATATGGCTACAATCAAAGGAGTTGAATCCAAGGTTGCAAATGAAAGGATAGAGAACCTACTTTCTTTCGTCGACTTACTAGACTCACGCAGCCGTTCATTAGGGGAGTACTCGGGTGGTATGAAGCAACGTATCGGGATTGCTCAAGCGCTGTTAAATGATCCGATGGTCCTAATCATTGATGAACCCACAGTCGGATTGGATCCTGAAGGTCGAGCTCGATTCAGGAACCTTCTGGCGGAATTATCTGGTGACCGTGTCGTGATTCTTTCGACTCATATAGTTTCAGATATCGAGGCTACTTCTAGTGATATTGTTGTCATCAATCAAGGTCAACTCCTAACTCGATCATCGCCTGAAGACTTTCTCAAGATTGTGGATGGTAAGGTATGGGAATGGATCATCCAAAGCTCAGAGCTTCCGATGGTGAAAGAAAAATACCTGTTAAGCGGTATATTCCGCCGCCAAGACGGACTCCACATACGTGTGGTTTCAGAAACAAGTCCTGCAAATGATGCCCAACAATCAACTTCTCCAACCTTAGAAGATGCATATCTCTATTGTATCTCCACTAATCGAGGAGAGAGAAGCTAGTGAATAGATTGCGAATACTTTTCGCAATTATGCGAATCGGATATTTGAACAAGGTTCGCACATATCGGTTCTTGATTATACTGGTACTTGCTATTATTGCTGGATATATCTTCATACCTGCGTCAGATGCCTTCTATGTTACTATGGGATGGGGCTCAGATACCATCTTCTATAGAGGAGTCTATAATAGTGCCTGGATTGGTGCCATGGTAGCTATGCTCACAGGAATCTTTCTTACCCTTCTGGGATTTTATGTTGTTAATGATTCAATTAAACAGGATGAACAGACAGGTGTTGGTCAGATTATTGCAACTACTCCACTTAGGAATTCAATCTATACTTTGGGCAATACTTTGGGGAATTTTGCTGTTCTTTCAACGATGGTTGGTGTTGTTATTCTAACCACATTAGGAATGCAATTTGTTAGAGGGGAAGATTTCGTCATTGACTTATGGGCTCTGATTGCCCCCTTTGTAATCATTGTTCTACCACTCATGTTCTTGGTTGGAGCAATTGCAGTATTTTTTGATTCAAGACCTTGGCTGAGTGGCGGAATTGGGAATATAATGTATTTCTTTATGTGGCTGATTGGTTTACCTCTCACTTCAGATACCTTTGATCTCTTTGGCATTAACTCAATTATATCCAGTATCCGATCAGCAGGTCTGGCAACATATCCGAATCTAACTCAACACCAGTTCACATTGGGATTTGGATGGGGTTTTCCTGATGGACGTCCCCTTGCAACATTCATGTGGGCGGGCATTCAATGGACTTTGGGTATTTTTCAAAATAGTCTATTATTGATATGTTTAGGAGTAGGAATCGCTCTCCTCGCCGCTGTGCGTTTCAACCGATTTGATCCCGCACCTGAATCATCTAAATCATCAACAGCATTTTCTTCTCCGGTCCTAGACCTGAAAGAAGTCGATAGGTCCCCCATCTTACCTCTGAAAGATATTGAATTGAAAGCTCTAACCCCGGATAATATTCGGTTTCGTTTTAGTCCGATGTTAATCGCTGAATGGCGCTTAGCAATGAAAGAATTTCTAGGAGGTGGAACATATGTTGTTATTGCAGCGTTCATCTTGTTGGGATTATTCCTTCCCCTCACTTTTGCACAAGGAATTCTGCTTCCCATTGCCTGGTTCATACCTATATTGATCTGGTCCAAAATGGGAGCTCGCGAAACCACTCATAGAACAGACCAGCTCATTTTTGCTTCTGCAAGATATCTTCGACGCCAATTTCTAGCGTTATGGTTGGCAGGAGTGTTGCTGACAATTAGTATCGGATGTGGTGTCGCAATGAACCTGGCAGTTCATGGTGCCTATATTGGAGTCCTTGCTTGGTTTATAGGAGCTTTATTCATTCCGTCACTAGCGCTCTGCTTCGGAGTATGGACAGGTTCTAACAAGCTGTTTGAATTTGCTTATACAATGCTCTGGTATATTGGTCCAATGAATCGAATTGGGGCGCTAGATTTCATGGGTTCCTTGCCAGAAACAGCGGAAGCAGGGATATGGATTTTCTATCTGGCTCTTACTATTCTTCTCTTTGGATTGAGTATCATAGGACGAAAATGGCAAATGCAAAGAAACTAAATCCAGCAGGTTTCTGAGCCCCATAATCATCCACCGTTGCATCTAAGTATAGATACCTAGTTTCCGAAGGAGTGGCAACTCGGTCCTCCTTCGTATCTCTTATTTTCAGGAAGATCCAACAGAAAAGCTACGATTCTTAGTGGTCACAATATGAGTTACTCTGACCACTTCTTTCTAATAGAGTGACCATCCAGTGAATATTTACAGAACAATCTTTGGTGAGAAACATGAATATCTCTGTAAGAGAAATAACAGCGGAAAATTGGATCCATGCAATAAAATTGACAGTAAAAGATGATCAGGTTAAATTTGTCGCTCCAAATGCAACAAGTATAGCACAATCGAAATTCGAGTCTTATCTTGAATGCTACGGCATTTACAATGATGATACTATGGTTGGATTCACGGCATTTGGAATAAATCCTGACGGTGATACTCCTTGGATTGCAAGATATATGATAGATCAAAATTCCCAAGGGCAAGGATACGGTAAGGATGCACTAACTGTGCTTCTCAAATTTATGCAAGAAAAGTATGCTTGTTCAGAGATATTTCTGGATGTTAGAGAAGACAATGCTTTAGCTACGAATTTGTATGTGAAAGCTGGATTCATGAAAACGGGTAAAATGAATGGACATAGTCCTGTTTACAGGTTAGATCTAACGGCCTAATCCGGGACTTCTTTGGAAATATGTAGAGGAGAGGAAGCGCTTTGTTTTCCCGATGGTGCTTCAACATGTAACAGTTTCTTATAACATGGGAATTGTACACTCCCGTGCCGGTATCATCTAACGTTTGGCGTCGGCCAAACAACTTATATACAAATGTTCCCACGGTACGTACGTACGAACCGGAACGTTCCGGACATATGGACCGATACGGTGTTCGCGTGGTGTCAAATAATGTATAAAGCACGAATCAATGTAAAGGGAACACATTTCCCCACTCCTCAAGAAACACTAAGTTTCTCACTCAATCAGGTCATTGCAGGTCGAGCAGTTCGTATGCTTGCAGCAATAGCAGGTACAGTTAGTTTACTGTTTCTGGTCATGCTTCTTCCAGGTGCAATCATAGTAGCTCTTCCTGGCGGGATTGCTGCTGCTAGCAAGGTCTATGATGAAGCGCGTCTGATTCGGTTCTTGAAGTACGGGGACCCGATCAACCCAGGGAGCTGGGAAAGGGCTGAAGAGGCTACCGAGATGGCTCGTCTCAGGGCATCTTACAAAGAATACTCCTTCAATCAATTCTCAAGATGAGTTGGGGCTAATGGTATTTCTCTCCACCCCAACAAATGTACAATCTATCTCCTCAGTGACCCTATCATTCTCTGGTGGGGTCACACCCATCTTTTCACAACTAGAGAGGTGTTAATTTGAGTTGGCCAAGTAACTATCCAGATTCACCAGATGATGATAAAACACTAACAGAAACAAGGTCCGCTGCGTCCTCACCAAGTGGTCTATTGAAAGATTTCAAGGTGGGCTTTACTCTTGCAATAAAGAATATTCTATCATTCGGATTAGCAATGGTCGGAATTCTAGTCGTCACTATTCTTCTTCTTCTGGCTATCCTTCTGTTCATCGCGATTCCACTTCTGTTCACTTTGGGAATCCCATTCATAATCACACTTATCGAAACAATATCTACAGGGTTCACAGGTTCAACTGGGCTCACACTTGTGCTATTGATCATGTTTCTTGTCCTCCCAATCCTAGGTCCATTCTTCATAGCCCTTGGCTCATTATTTGGGATGGCAAGAGAGATTGTAGAGAGTGATGGAACTCTGGCTGAGAGTGCATTCTCTTGGTATGGAAAAAGAGGGTTATCTCTCCTTGGTGGAGGAGTTCTACATGTAATGATCACACTTGCGCCTCTTATCGTCGCATTTCTAGCAATCTCATACCCAACTTGGAATCCACCCACAAATACGGAATTGCGGATCATAATCACTCTGATTGTCATTTGGATAATCTTGGTGAATGGAATGCTATCACTCACATTTCCGGGCATCATAGATGGTCTTTCCGTATTTCGAGCAGCTGGTAGGTCAGTCAAACTCACATGCAAATTTCCAGGGCGCGTTCTCGGTGCTTGGTTTATCATTGTACTTCTAACCGGAGTACTAATCCTTCCGATTATCAACGAATTGACAATCCTATGGATGCCATTCATACCTCAAAGAATCTTGGAGATGTATAGGCCAATAGCAATAGTAGCCTTGCTCTTCATCATAATTCCAGCTGTATCAATTATACTGACACGAATCTATATGATTCTGACAGCCAAAGTAGATGCAACTTACACCCAAGACAATGGAGGTGAGTGAACATGAACCCTAAACTATCGAAAAAAGCAATAAAGGAATTCGAAGTAGTCACCAATATCAAAGTCATCAAGCTCTTGTTAGACGGAACCAGGAAAGACATCGTGTTCAAGTATCTCGTGAATAAGCCAATGACTGTCAAACAGCTTTCTGTAGCAATGAATAAGAAACCTGGTACAGTACTTCACCATGTACAGAAATTAAAGAGTGTCGGGATTATTGTTCTAGTTGAAACCCGTGAAACTCCAAGAGGAATTGTTGAGCGGTACTACCGTGCGATAGCAAGAGAATTCCGATTAGGGATCAGCGAGCGAATGAGCGCATATGATGAGTCAACCGTACCTCCAAAAGACAGAGTAAATGCAACCCTTCTCGGTCTCTCCACACTGGGAGTAGTCATCACGGAGTCAGAGTTTAAACATGCACGTACGATTCTACAGAAATTAATCGATAGAGAAACAGAAATGTCCTTAGTTTACAACACTCCTAAGAATCATGCATATCAAAGGTTACCTCAGTCTACCCGAAGAGATGTATCACAGAGAATGTTACAGTTTCTCCTATCACAAGATGAAGTGCATCAGAAGATTCTCTCTGAGTGGAATGGTATTATTGCTTACTACCTTAAGAAGACTAGTTCAGAATTGGCATGACTTTTGTAACTCTTCTCCTCACTTTCTTCCAAATGGAGATCGAGGAACAAGGCCCCGAAGTCATTCACTGCTGTATTTAGTCGTACAGTGCCTAGTTTCCGGAGGAGTGGGATTTTCCCCTCCTTCTTTTCTCTCCTTTTCGATTAGAAAAACGACAAATCTAAGTTGAACCAAAGAGAGTAGACATTATGAGTTCTACTGGAATTACCGAAGCAATATCTAGACAATTTCTCGGGAGTTTCAAAATGCTTAGACAAGCAACGGAAAACATACCTGAGGATAAATGGTATGCTGGGGGAAAGAGCTGGAGTTATGCATGGACTGTCTATCATGTTGTTGAATGTGCTGATGCACTTCTACGAATAGGTACCAGGGACTTTCACTGGTTGGGGAAAATCGGTCTTTCTTGGAGTGAGATAAAGAGAGGTGATGATTTCAAAAATAAGGTACTTCCCCGAATTACGAAAACAGTAGTGCTTGATTATTTGCAAGAAGTCGAATCCAATCTTTCAACAATGCTTGAAGCTCTGACCGATGAGGACTTGCTACTTGCTGACGAATCTGGGAAGGATGAAGGTCTCTACGAAACTGTACTGGAACGATTGATTTACTTATTGAGACATCAACATCATCATTTAGGAGAGCTCTCAAAAGCACTGAGAGATTGGGATTGTGAAAAAATAACCTGGACTGCAAAGTAATTGCGAGGGACTACTAGCCCTCCTTCGTTTCTCTCCTTTTTCCTTCCTGCAGGCTCTCGTTTCCGAAGTAATAGGAATCAACTACTTCCGAATCGTACTCCATGCTATCTGACATGCCTGGTTTATTCTGTTTTCATCCATTTTGAGTACATCATCTAGATGTAACCTAAGCAGTGTGATGATGGGGACAAAGGCAAAGGAAGCCAGAAACGGAATGGGTAGATCCTTGATGACTTTCTCTTTAATACCACGTTGGAGTATCTCTATACTGAAACGATAGAGTGCAAACTCCTCTTGATTGATATTTTGCATCATTGCTGTCTGTTCGAAACGCTCACGATAAAAGAGATAATCGGGATGGTCAAGATTGAAGATGAATGAATCATGCCATGTTGATTTGAATGCTTCTTCGACGCTCATATCCTCCTGCAGGTTCTTAATTGCGCCTTGGCTCATTTTTTTCCTTATATCAATATACAACTTTGTAAACAGATCCTCTTTGTTTTCAAAGTAGATATAAATCGTGGCAGGTGAAACATTAGCTTCTCCTGCAATTTTAGAAATGGAGATTCCATCAAAGCCAAGTTGATTCACTAGTTTGATTGAAGCATCGACAACCGCATTGTATTTGGCTTCGTCTTTTGTTCTCATGTTGATTAGTAAATAAGTATTCATTTATTTAAATACAACAGCGCACAACGACAGTATTATAAATGAACATTCATTCACTATACATAAGTGAATGGATATTCACTAATCTTATAACGGTGGAACAAATGAAAAATATTCTTGGGTCCAACATAATGTCACCTGAGTTTCAAGTAACTGACACAATCACAAGGATTGAAGAACATCAAACCAATTGTTACCTTCACAATGTAAATGATACCTTCGTCCTAAT
>DAOWDY010000189.1 GCA_030638785.1 Candidatus Thorarchaeota archaeon | reverse complement strand
GGACTGCACGAAAGACATAGGTTTCTTCTGTGACTTCGTTCAGACTCCATTCGAGTTTGCTAAGACGACCAGTTTCAATCTTTCCAGCTGTAGTGTAGGTATATTCAGTAGTACCAATCATTCCAAGGTCTAACCCTAGAGGTTCAAGTGAGAGGGCAATGTCGCGTAGTCCTCTCTGGCGTTCTAGTTCCAGAGAGAGCGTGGCAAGTTCCTTATCGGTCTCAAGTACTTCTGATTCAACAGATTTGACCAATTCGGAAACATGCGAAAGTGAATCAGTCAGGTCCCGATCCTCAATTAATGTCTTCTTACCAGAACCTCGAGAAGTATCAAGATCTAGAGATTCAATGATTGCTGCGATTCGCTCACCCACAGCAAAAACAGTTTCTTCATCACGCGTTCTTTTGCCCTCAAGAAGGCCAGCCTGGTGTCGTACATCGATTGGCTCAAAAAGACCAAATTCCTCTAAGGCAAGAACCATCTTGCGTTCAAGATCTTTGTGAGAAACAACCTTGGCAATTAGCATCTTTGAGGGGCTCATTCTAAGACCCATAGTTTTTATCACCGCAATCTTAGGGAACTAGTATATATCGAGGCTTTCACCTGCAAACTAGGTTGCATCACACAGCCTAGCAAACTACAGATAAGCATTATGACCGGCCTTAATCTTTATCAGGGATTGCTTTTCCTAGGAAATAACCTCAACCTTCTGAGGAATGAACAATGGACTCTACACAAGACGGCGTTGAACAGATACATGCGGCTGAGGAATCAGCACGTGCAAGAGTAGAAGATGCTGAGAAACGTGCTCGGGCAATGAGAGAAGAAGCCGACCGCGAGTCGCGCACTTTACTCCAACAAGCGGAGGAGAATGCATCCCGAGAAGCATCTCGCCTACTAGAAGGCGTTACAAAGGACTCGAGCAAAATCGATGGGAAGATGAAAGGAGATACTGAAACCCACGTGAATGCCCTCATCGCTGCAGCTGAGAAGAAGAAGCGTGATGCTGTCAAAGCTGCATTGAAATTGCTCTTGGAGGAATGAGAATATGAGTGGTATCGCGAACATTGTTGACATGATTGAGGAAAAGACAGAGGTAAAGATACAGAGCATCATCAAGGAGGCTGAAGATCATAAAAAGCAAGTCCTTGAGGAGGCTCGTAAGAAGGCCGAAACAGTAGAGCAGTCAATCATCCAGAAGGCAAAGCTTGAGAGCAAAGCAGCATTATCTCGACACGAAGCTAGTGCAAAGCTTCAATCAAAATACAAGATTCTTGAGGCAAAAGAAGCTGTCTTAATTCAGGTTATCGAAGAAGCAGAGGAGTCACTAGTCAAGGAAACAAAGAGCAAGAAATATGGTGATGTTCTGACCAATCTTGCGGTTTCTGGCGGGATTGCTCTGGACGATGAGAAGATTGAATTCATTCTTCCAAAAGGACATGAAAGTCACATCAATGCTACATCCATTGCCAAGACAATCTCTGATTCAATAGGGAAGAAGGTAACAGCTAAAATCTCTAAGGAAACCATCCGTTCTACTGGAGGAATCATTATCCGGACTCAAGATGGAGTTAGATGGGTTGACAATACCTTTGAAGCCCGAATGGAACGTCTTGAGAAGAAGATTAGAGATGAAATCGTATCCATTCTTTTTACTGAAAAAGAGTAGTAGGATTAGAGAGAAGGAGGGAGGGAAACCTCAACCTCTTCTTCTCTTCCAAGATTGCAATTCTTAATGAACTGGAATCAGCTGAGGAATGTATCCTACAAGTAGAAATGCAATTACGAATCCGTAGATTGCGATTGCCTCGATAAATACGACATAGAGGATCGATTTACCAAAGGTTTCTGGCTTCTCTGTTATAGCACCAAGTGCAGCTGCCGATGCGGTACCCATTCCGATGCCAGCACCAGCTCCAGCTATACCAAGAGCAAGACCTGCGCCAACGGCAAGTCCCATTATAGCATAGCCATATGTATCTGCAGCTTCTTGAAGTGCGACAAACCCTGCACCTGATGAACTTCCCACAGCAGATGCTGGTAGAGTCAGAATTGATATCATCAGTGTAAACAGAACCGCACCCAAGATGAACAACATGAAGCTGCTTGTCCGTGTATTGATTTTCATTGGGTTATCTCCTTCATAATCACCATATTGTGATCACATTTCGTATGTTTTCGGCAGACTCGCCTCTTTCAATCCCCACAGCTATGGACCTTATATTCCTAGTCTCGTAGAACTTTAGGTTGAAAAATCCTATTACAGTTCCAAGGTGGAATGGATACGCTGTCAATTGTTGTTTAACTCTTTGAGCGATGTAATCCTCTATTGCGAGTTCAACTGACACCAAGCTGTTGGATTCTTCATACATTCTTGCAATCCTGCCTGCGAGCTCACTGTATCTTGTTGCCTCGAGTGCAGAAATCACTTCTCGCCAGTTTGGTTTGGATCGGATGTTCTCCATCAAAGATCTTGATCGTCCGGTAAACTCAACAAGCGAAATATCAATGGCTCGGGATTCGAGCTGAAGAGCCAATGCTCGGAGCATCGTGAGAACATTTCTGAGATCAACTCTTGCCTCAACAATATCCAATGCCCTCTTTTGATCTTCTTTTGGAAACTCATTGAGGACTTTCATTAGATTACGTAGGAACCAGGATTCTACCGCAACTTCCAGAGGTGCAGTAGAGCTTAATTCCTCGAACTGTGGCATTTTTGTAAGGATCGAGATCTTTAGATCCCAATAGGGCAGTTCATCGACAAAGCTCTGAACTGACCGCGCCTCTGCCAATTGCTCGAACTCCTCTGCCTGTTCAGGAGAGGTTGGTACAGCAAATCGAAGAATTTCT